>QMVZ01000058.1 GCA_003661365.1 Thermoproteota archaeon
GATTTCTAAGCCTATTGGAAAATACAGCAGAAGGATATCACATGTGTTAGCGGCCAAAAAGCTCGGTTCAGCGTTGGAGAAGGTAAGATATGTGGTCTCGGATATCCTATCCTGTCGCCTTTGGACCTATTGCTACTCAGCTGACAAGTACGCTTCTTGGCTTGGAAGAGCTGCAGAACCTTCTAGACAGATGTTAGGCGTGATATCTTCTCAAAACTCAAGGATGAGCCTCTAATAAGATTAAATCATATCAGAAAGCCTATTTGAAGCAGATTTGCCTTATTTAGCTAATTTGATAGAGAGGTGAAGGGAAGAGGTTTTGTTATACACCATATTATCAATTGTAATATAATATATACTTATACTGTTTAGTATGTGTGTGAGCTGACATGGAAACGAGGAAGCTAATGAGGCTTGGAAGATCGTCTATAGTGATATCGCTCCCAAGAAGTTGGATTAATATGAACAAACTTAAGAAAGGAGATATCGTATCGATGGCAGTACAGAGAGACGGTTCCTTGTTAGTTTTACCTGGAATCAGGAAAGAGATACCCGTTAAGAAGATCAGTCTTGTAATCAAGCAAGACGATGATGAACGCTTCATTGCAAGGAAAATCATAGCTTGTTACCTGAACGGATACAGTGCTATCGAACTTATATCACCGAAATTCTTCTTAGCTAAACAGCAAAGAGTCATAAAAAAGGTGATATCAAGCCTGAAAATGAGTATTATGGAAACAAGCCCTAGGAGAATTTATTTAGAGAGCCTACTTGATGAATCGAAAGTTTCCGTTTCCAGAACGTTAAGAAGGATCCACATGATAATTATTTCGATGTGCCAAGGCATCACAGATGTCCTAAGAGATTGGAACATTGAGCTTGCCAAATCCTTCTATAGCCTATATGATGAGGTGGATCACTTCACCCTGCTACTCCTTAGATTGTCTAAAAAGGGTATAGAAGATCCCATGTTGACTATTGAGGTCGGTCTTGAGCCTAAAGATTGTTTGGACCTTACAATGTTAGCTTATAAGCTTGAGCGCATCGCTCATTGCTTAGCTGACATAGCTCAGCGTGTATTGCTGTTGAACAAGTTAGGCCAAAAGCTTCCGCCCTATCTTCTGGAGCCTCTTCTTGAGATGCATGAATTGGCTTGTAAACTTTACGATGAAACAATGAAGGCATATTTCTCACTTGATATAGAGCTAGCCAATAAAGCCATAGACTCTATAGTTGAAGTGGAAAAACTAAGCCAGAAAGCTTCGGAGGCGCTGGTAAAGGAGACTAATTCTGCCGTTGTCTGTGCGTTCTGTTACATGAGGGAAAAGGTCGAAAGCATGGCGAAATATTCGGTCGATATCGCCAAGCTAGTCATAAATAGGAGTTGCTTTGCAATGGAGAAAGAGTTTGAAAAATAATGGTTTTTTCAATCATCCCTTTTTGAAGGGGAAATCTTAACCTTCTTAATGGCACTCTCAGCCATCTCTGACATCAAAGGGTAATCTAAAGTACTCCTTCTGTTTAGCCTTATGCTGCGGAGTAATTCCACTAATGTACTATCTCTTGCCCTTCTTAGCGCGAGACCTCCTAGTCCATAGATCCCTGGTATAATTTCTTTCATGTCATCATCAGCTTCTAGCCCCTCCACATTGGTGGGCGAACTAGTAGACACATCAACTATGATGGTAAAGAATCTGAGTCTTCGCAACATCCCTAGGGTTATCCTGTTCTCTAGAGGAACCGTTATGAAGACTATATTAGATTTTCTGAGAACCTCCAACTGGTCCTCGGTTGTAGGAGCCAAGATACTCTCAATGAAAGCCATGTACTTAGTCAAATGAGAGGGCTCCTCTGTTTCAGGATCAACGTTAGGACATGGGTTAACCAACGTCACTTGACACCCCAGTTTATACAAGAGGATTGCAACGATCTTTGCTGTAATATCATTCCCGAAAACAGCACATCTCCTTCCTATTAATTTATTAAACCTCCTTTCACTCAGAAAATCCTTAACTTTTGCCACCATTGAGACTGCTGTTGTATATTTTCCTCCAGGATCCAGCACAATTGGAACTTGATTGAGTGTCTGATTTAAGACCTCTAGGAATTTGCTGGCTTCCATCATATTGCGGGCACACACCAATATACAAGTGCGCTCAGATCCATTGGATCCATCCAATGTTACCCTCGCAATCACTTGCTCGATATCTTTAGGCGTTAGGTTGTTGTAAGAGAAAACTATATCGAATCCAGCCTCGTATCCCAAGCGAGTTATGGGTTCTTCAACCCCATCTGCTCCAAGGATGAGTAATATGTAAGGTGGCTTGAGGAAAGACAAGGTGTAAGGAGTATTCCCAGCCATGCCCTTAACTACGGCACAGATGTTCTTCCTCAAGGTCTTCGAGCGAATGATCATTTGGCTTTGTGAGCTAGCAGGCCTTTTTTGTAGCCTGGCAATTGATACATCGGCACCTAGAGAGTCAAAGAGGATTGCGAGATCTTCAACGAACTCCGTATCACATAAATACATGCATCTAACCTCGTCTTTTTTGATAGAACAAGCATAATCTAGAGTTGATCCTCTCCTCGGGATAAAGGGCACACCCAGTTCTAAGAACAATTTGCTAAAGACGTTCTTATCAAAGAATTCTTCCTCTGTTCTCGTCCCAATGTCCTCGGTTGCGAAGTCCGGTTTGAACCTTTTGGCCAAGGTGAAAATCAAATTTTCAAGTTCTGAAAGAGTTTCCAGTGAATTAGAGTCCCCAGAGGCCTCTTCTTGGGTCTGCTCAGAAATTATGGGGTTTTTGAAGCCTTTATCAATGATTAAAACCCTCAATTTCTTGTCTTTGAGAGGCTTAAAAATGTCTATGGGATCTAATCTCTTATCTAGGATTAGGAAGCCTATCTTAAAGCTCTCTGGAGCAGCGCTAAAGTTTTTCATTTCAAGATAACATGCTTTTGAATTGTATATATATAGTGTCGTAATGTTATATATACGCTATGATAAGCTATATACAAAAAAGACGAAATATACAAGAATTCTGGGACATTATCCCTGGCTATCTCTTTGGATTTTAAGATATTGTATGATATTGCATAATACTGTATGTTAGGTATATATAATATTACGACAGAATATATACGTGAAAAGACTGTCTTCGTTTCTTGGAGATCAGATTGAGGATGAAACTACAGCTAACTAAAACCCTAGAAGCAATTCCTACTAAGAGATTTCGGGTTTATACGGCTAAATGGAATAGAGAAAGACTTTTAGACGCTATCCTCGATTTTGGTGAAGTAGAACTCTCGGAAATGAATGAACCCGGTTTCAAAAGGAGGAAAATATCTCGGGATTGCATAGATCCAAGAACTCGTAGGGAAGTTCTAGCAGAACTCAGAAAAATCGAGAAACTCTTTGGATCCTTGCCTCGAGTGAATTTTGAAGAGAACTCAAAGATACCTATTTACAGCAATGAAGAACTGAGGGAAATACTGAGGGAGACAAGAAAAAGGGCAGAATTTCTTCTCATGTTAAAAGACAAAAAATTGGCTGAAAAGAAGTTGAAGGAGCTTGAGAACCTGAAGGCTGAGCTCCTTAAACTTGAAGACAGGATATTTTCCTCTCTCAGTTCCCGCTCCGATCTTAAGGGTAAATCATGTGAAAAGTCATACACTAAGATCTTCAGAGTCCTCTGTAAGTTAGATATCCATTTCAGACAACTTTTTGAGCTAGCTTTTGCGGCTAAAAGGGCAAAAGCAGACCCAATTCGCGTTCAAAGAATCTTAGAAAAGGCAACCAAAATTGCTGAGTCTGTCAAAAGGAAATTAGAGGATCTAGATATCGAAAAGACTATCTTCAATCAGATTGAATTAAAGCTAAATGAGATATTGGATTGCCTTAAAAAACTCCAAAAGCTGGTCCAGAGCGAGAAAGAGAAGGAAAGCTCCTTGCTGGGGGAAGAATTGGAACGCCTCTTAGTTTCTATTCAAGAGTTGAGAGAACTACTAGCAGATACGGGAAACAGCCTTCTTACTAAGGATGTACTTTATCCTTTGGAGGAAGTCGTTTCAAAATATGTAGAGGAGGCAAGGCCTCTTCTAGAGAAGAAGAGGAAGCTAGAGGAAGAGATCTCGTTCTTCAAGAAGTTTAAAACGAATGAAGAGGAAGCTAGAAGGCTTGAAAGAGAGTTTTGGGATCTGGTAAAAAGGTTAGTAGCTAGCTCTATGATTCCATGCAGAGGTGAGCTCTCTCAGTTCATATATGAAAGTGATAACAACATTGCAGTATCTGGGTGGGTACCAGAGACTTTAGTAGATAGCCTTGAAAGGCACCTAAAGTCTAGATTGGGTGAGATGGTCGATTTCAGGGTAACTGAAGAAGAAGGGCCTTCGTACATAGAGTTACCTTCTATGATACGCCCCTTTAGCTTGCTTACACACAAAATGATGGGATATCCTAAAGGAGGGCAGCTGGATCCCACCTTCCTAGTATCCATTTTCTTCCCAATAATGTTCGGAATTATGTTCGGCGACATAGGTCAAGGGCTGACGTTATTGGTCTTTGGACTTATTCTCAAGAGAAGAGGTGGCCGTCTCAAGGATATTGGGCAAATTCTGGTACCAATGGGAGTTTGCTCCACAATTGTTGGATTCCTATATGGTGAGATGTTTCTCAAAGAGATATACGATCCAATTCTCTTCTCTCCAGTCCATGAACCAATTAAGGTAATGGCTTTGGCTGTTTTATTCGGCCTAATACATCTAAATGTAGCTTTTGCTGCAAATATCACTAACAAAGTCCTTGGAGGGGAGTATTTGTCGATTCTCAGCTATGGTGGGATACTTACCCTAATGATGTACGATTTTGCTGCATTAGCAGCCTACAAGAACGGAGGAGATGTCATAGCAACTTTTTCCGATCCTTTGTTTATGGTTGCGTCCATCATATTCTTTGCATCTACGATTGCAATATTGCTTGTAGCGAAGCTAAGGGGACATGGGACCATGGAAGGATTCATGGAAGTTATAGAAGGCGTTATTGAAGCAGTAATAGGTCTCTTGGCCAATACCCTGTCATACCTTAGGCTTGCTGGTTTCGCAATCTCACACGCTGCGTTTGGTATGATGGTTAGCGCTATAGTCGGAGAGGAGTCTGGGATTTCCCCTAGCTTCATAATGGTTATGTTCTTAATGAATATGTTAGCAATGGGGTTAGAGGGTATAATAGCATTCATACAGGCAACTAGGCTGACACTCTATGAGTTTCTCACGAAGTTCTTTAAGCCTGAAGGACGTTTAATGAGACCAGTTTCAGTTCAGTTTCAGGTACCCTAAATAGGTGCGATATGAGGGGATAAAATGAGTTTATTCGGAGCGTGTAAATACCAAACACCTGACGGGAAGACTGGTTTACAGTTCTCCTTAGGAAATTTCCCATCGGGCAAAGCAGTCATCTCAGTAGATTGTTACTCTGCTGAACATCCCGAACACGGAAAGGTTACTGTGGTAGTAACCTCTGTAGAGGATAAACGTGATTTCTCACTGTATTATCTTATTGAAATATTCGGCAACCCTGGAGAAGTTGTAAAGGACGTTCTAAGAGATCTTATTACTATCGAATCGCGATTGTACCTTTTCCATATTAGATTTAGACCTATAGGGGAATACTCGCCCACAAAAAATGTCTTAGAATCTATAGGATTAAGGAATGTGAAACGACTTGCGGCTCTCCGAAATCCTGATGGTACCTATAGTCTCAGACCATCTCCTGAGTAAATATGGACGTTTTACCGTTTCTGATCTCCTTCTTGATGATTTTGTAGAAGAGTAAAGAGGAGAGCAGTTCTTAATAGCACTTAGCGCGCGCGGAACTCCATTAACGTCTTCGGTGTATACGTCGACCTTAAACCCTCCGGGGGAGTACAACGTTTCCTTCACGAGCCTGAAGCCCCTCCTCTCCAGGTACTCAAGGGTGGTGCCAGAGGTCAGAGCCATGTCTATGTCCTTGGTGCTCCTATACTTCCACCCGAGGTAGCCCAAGACCGCTATAGCCCCGACAAAGGCTACCCTGCCCCCGAGCAGCTTAGCCACCCTCTCAACCTTATTCCTAAGTAGAGCGGACAAGCCCCATCCCCCTCATGTCCTCCAGGACCTTCCTAACGGTTCTTGCCTCGTAAAGGCCGCGAACCCTCACCTCCTCCGGGTACAGGAGCTCTATGGCTATGGCATCTAGGACGCTCCTCCCTCCCCTGGCCAGACAGTCGAGGTGGACCCTTGCGATGCCGTCCAGCTCACCGTATGGCTTTAGAAGGACCAAGTTCGCCTCCTCCGGCTCGGCATCAACGAAGCCCCTCCTTCTAAGCCCTGCAAGCGCTTCTTTGAAGTCCTCTGGGTATACATATAGTGTCCTTGGCTCTTGGTACTTGGTAAGCTCGTAAGCCGCGTAGTCTAGGGTGACGAAGCCCTTGACCAGTCCCTTCCCGCTTACTTCCCCCCTCAGGTAGACAGCTTCCTTAAGGGATCTGAGAGAGGGAAGGAGGTGTTTAATGACGTTTATCGGCTGAAAAACGCAGTCCCTTAAGATGAGCCACTTTTATATACTACCAAATGGTATTACTAATTGGTATGACAAATGGGTAAGATGATAACGATTTCCGCCAAGATAAGCGAGGATCTTAAGAGAAAGATTGATGAGCTTGGGATAAGCCCTTCAGAAGTCATAAGAAGAGCTCTGGAGGAGGAAGTGAGGAGGAGAACAAGGGAATTACTTAAGGAGAGGTTGGAGGAAGTGAGTTCCATTCTTTCGAAGGTTGGAAAGGAAGAGTGGGTTAAGTCCATCAGGGAGACCAGGGAGGAGAGGTAATGCTCTTCGACGCCTCAGCCATAATTTCAATGTGCATGAGAAGAAAATTCGATGAGCTGTTGGATGGATGGACAATAGAACTAGCTATGTATGAGGTGGGAAATGCCATATGGAAGCAAATATTCCTTAGGAGAGAGCTGGACTTAGATGAGGGATCGAGAGCGCTAAAGGGCATCCTAGATCTCATAAATGAAATGCGGATTTGGAAAATCGAGGATAAGATTGGAATCCTTAAAATCGCTGTCAATGAAGGAATAACGTACTATGACGCTTCTTACCTGGTGGCCGCTATTGAAGGGGGTTTTGCTCTTGTTACAGACGATAAAACGCTCTCTCAAGTTGCCAAAAATTACATTCAGACTATTTCAGCCGATGAATTGAGATGATGGTTCGAGAATTGGATCCTTTTCCATTGGCTCTCATCTAATATTCACAAGAGCTGAAGCTAAGAGCTTTTTAGAGCAAGGTTGAAGAACCTCCATATCGAGCTTTTAGATTTAGGATTTAGCATTGCTTGGATGTAAACGGTGATGCCAATGGGTGAGGATGTGGAAAAGTTGGTTTTGGAATCGATGAAAAAGACAGGAAAGCCTGTAAGGCCTGGAGAACTTGCTAAGATCATTGGAATCCCGAGCAAGGAGGTTTCAAAGGCAATAAAAGAGCTTAGAAAGAAGGGGTTAGTCACATCGCCCAAGAGATGCTATTACGCGCCTTCAGAGGCTTAACCGAGATCGGCTAGAGTAAGCATCTCTGAAGTAAGGGCTTCACAATATATGTCCATCAACGCTCTCTAAGCTAAAGAATCACGCCATGAGAATAGCTTTTGGAATTATCTGATCGTCTAAAATCAAATCCACGTCGTTTTTATCTCCCTAACCTTTGCGATGTGGTCGTCATCTGTAACGCAGGGCATTTTCAGCTTTATGGCGGTAGCGGCGATGATGCTGTCAGCCATTGGTATCCTGTACCTTTGCCTTATCCTTGCTGACAGCTTAGCTATTTCCGAGTCAACTTCCACCACCTTAAAGTCCTTTTCCAATACGTTTGCTCTTAGCTCGGCTATCTCAAGCCCTTCCCTTTCCAGAGTTATCTTGTAGACCTCGTGTATGACGATCGATGAGATGAACCTCTCCTTGTCCCTTCTTAACGTCCTTTTTGTCCTCTCAAGTGTGCTCTCATCAGAAGAGTAGAAGTGCTCAAAGAAGAACCTAGTATCATATACGCTCATAGGTCCTCCGACCTCAGCTTGTCAAGGATCTCCTTCATCTCGTTCGGATTTGCGTGCTTCGATCCAGAGCCAGCCAGGTCTTCTATGCTGGGGAGAGGTTTGAGCAGTATGCCTTCTCCGGTGTCAACGACCAAAAGCCTGGTTCCCTCCCTTATGTTGTACTTTCTCCTTAGTTCTACTGGGATAGTTGTCTGACCTTTTCTAGTTACTCTTACTTCATACATAGGTAGTACCTTGAAAGAAGTAGTATTTAATTCATTTCTTCGAGTTTTCAAAAACTCAGGAACGGCACGAGGGCGAGTTTGAAAAGGTCCTATGAGTAAGTTTCTTGCAAACCAGACAGGTTTAAGGAATTTCTTTAGGAAATTCTGGGAATTTAAGGATGCTTAGTCTTTAAATCGTTAAATTCTGCTAAAGTGCTCAAGCTCGTGATTAAGGACTTCAAGTTCATGGGAAAGGCGCTTATGATTGTCCCTGCTTGGCAGTAGCCATCCTTTTCATCGGTTCGATTTTAGGAATCCTAGAAGGAGTCACTGCATAGGTTTTCTAAGTATAGACGGCCAATTTAGGATTTAGCCAAAAGTAAATTGTTTTTATGAATAGGCCTTAGATTGCCGCTAGCATTTTTGAGTTAAGAAGGAAGTTACGCCAAGATGCAAGGAAAAGATCTGGTTTCCTTTTGTAGGACATTGATAAGGACCAAAAGCCCTTCTGGAGAGGAAGAAGAAGTTGCAAAGATCATA
>QMVZ01000059.1 GCA_003661365.1 Thermoproteota archaeon
GCCTATATTTATTGATGGGATGATTTCAGATTCAAATGCAATACATACCGCTTATCCTGTTTATCTATCAAAGGAGATAAGGGATAAGATATTTGAGGAGGACGTTAATCCTTTCTTAGAGCCACACATAACCCCTGTTAAGGGACCATCAGATCGTGAGGAGATCGTCTCAGGGGGGCCTTCGATAATAATAGCCCCATCCGGAATGCTTGTGGGAGGACCCAGCCTCGAATATTTCGCGGCACTAGCTCCCGATGAGAAGAACTCAATAATCCTGGTAAGCTATCAAGCCAGGGGAACTTTAGGCAGACGCCTGATAGAAGGTGCCAAACAGGTACAGGTTCCCTCTCCCTCTGGCCAAAAGGAGGTGGAAGTTAGGGCATCAGTTCACCTGATAGAGGGCTTTTCGGCCCACGCCGACAAGGTTCAGCTGCTTAGTTTCCTTGCTAGGCTTGAACCGAAACCGAAAAGAGTGATCCTAGTTCACAGTGAAGAGAAGAAGTTGTACACTTTCTCCTCTTTGGTTCTTAATACCCTAAGATCTGCCCACACGCGCGTTATTGTTCCCGATGTTTTGGAAAGGTTCAGACTGGCCTAGTTGCGATTAAACCCCTTTCTTGCTGCGAGGGGATCTCCATACCTCTATAAATCTTGGTACCACCAGTATCGGTGGAAACTCACTCGTTTCTATAAGGACGGTTTCCCCGCCCTCTTCCATAACGCTTTCCTTTAACCTTCGAATCATTTCCGCAAGCTTTTCAGTCTCTCTTGAGGCGTAGTTGTTGTACCTGACAATCACGATGTTTCCATCCCTAACCTCCTTGAGTATGGTTTCCAGATCCCCCTCATTTGAAAGCATCATAGGCTTAATCGCTATTGGTTTCTCTGGGATCACCTCCCCTATCTCTGAGGGAGGCAGAAAATCCTCTTCCTCCTCTTCTCGCTTTTTTGGCTTAAAAATGTCTCTTAGAAATCCCAATTGAGATCCCTCCTAAAACGTACCACATGACATGTCTTCTGCGTGATATTTAAAACATCGCTGTCAAAAGCTTAACCTTAAAAAACCCTAATCTCATTATCAGTAAGACACAAGTACGGGGCGGTTACCTTTGAGCAACGCAACACTAGAATACTTGAGTAAAAGTATGAACAGCAATGTCCTAGTTTCAGTTAAGGCAAACTACTGGTTGAGGGGTATTTTGAGGTCATTTGACCAACATCTCAACCTTGTGATGGATAATGTTGAGGCTATATTCACCTCCGAAGAGGGCTCGGAAAACCAGATTTTAAAAATAGGTAAGAGGGTCCTGATAAGAGGAGACAATATAGTTGCCATATCCTCACCAAACCTATTGAAATAAAGGGGGAAGCTAAATGACTAAAGGAACGCCTTCGATGGGTAAGAGGAGTAGAGGAAAGACGCACATTAGATGCAGAAGATGTGGAAGACACTCATATAACGTTAGGAAGAAGTATTGTGCGGCATGCGGTTTCGGTAGGAGCAAGAGGCTGAGGCAGTACAAATGGGAGAAGAAGAGGGTAATAGCGGGCGTTAAGAGATCGATATGAGAAGGCCGTTTTATAGTCAGTTTTATAAGCTGCTTTCAGTATAATGGGACATCGGGCCGGTGGCGAAGCTGGTAAGCTCCAAGGGAATCCAAGGAGCTCAGAATCGCGCCCGCTTGGCAAGATCTGGGCTCTCCGTAGCCCGTTAAGCCCCAAAATGCGGGAGGACCCGGGTTCGAATCCCGGCCGGTCCACCATTTATTTTCTCGCAAAAATAAGCCCTTCCTGGCTTTTCTATTTCTCAAGTAAAGTCAGAACGAATCCCCATATTTCATCTCTGACAACAATTCCTTTGCTCTCTAGTTCCTTAATTGCTCCCTTATATGCGTATTTAGTGGCCAAAAAAGCTCTTTTGACCTCCTCAGGATCAAAGCTCTCGGGTGTGAAGTGGTATTCTATACAAGGCTCCCCCCAGTCCGGATCTATTGATACCTCAATGTTCACGTTGAACTTCTTGCTAGCCTTCTTGGCTCACTTCCTCGTTATCTCCTGTCCTTCCCTTAACCTCGGTTCCATCCTATCGTAGAACTCCTCTTCCTCGTCCTCGGGAACCTTGAATAGGTAACAAGTGCTTGCTTCGATCTTCTTCCATTCCTCAGATGTTTTCCCCTCTACTTCAGCTCTGTTGGACCAGGATATCCCATTGAACCATTTAATCCCTTGGGGGGTAAAGAAAACATGGAAATAATAGTTATCATGCTCGAAAACGTGGACCCTTCCATTATAATAACAGATTATTTTCCTTTCATCCCATGGATAACAGATGTTCTCGTACCAGTTCCATCCGCTAATCTCCGATATTGCTTTTGCTGCTTTCCTTATCGTTTCAATGTATTTTTCACCAATATTTCCGCTCAATTCCTTAATTATCTCAATATATGCGTGCTTTAAAGCCATAAATGCTCTTTTCACTTCATCTGGATCAAATTTCTCAGGAGTGAACTCATATTCAAGATCAGGCACTAAAGAAAGGCATAAAAGTCGCTCAGAAATGGAAGAAGGTTGCCGAGGAAAGGTTTAAGGTGAAACTCGATCTTGATATAAGCGACTGGGAAGAGCCGTTCTTTGGATTTGATTTTGATCTGGAAGCTAATGAGGAAACCATAAAAAAGGGATTTCTGGCATTGAAACATGCCTATGAGGGAGCCATGAACGATCTCAAAAAAGAAGGGGTAGTACAAAAGATAAAAGGCGATTTTGATGAGGCTTTGTGGTTGATGGGAGACGCTAGTCATATTCTAGATAGTTTGGCGTGGAAGGTTGCTGAGGAGGAAAGGTGGAGCCACTCGCTCTGGATCCTAAAGGAAAGGTACCCGAACTGGAAGTTGGAAATAGAGTCCATAGGCCTTTGTCCGCCTAAGAAAATAGAAAGAAGGCCCTATAAAGGGGATAGATACGAATTAAAGCTGATTTGTGGTAGTGGACGGTGGCTATCCTACATGATGTGGTCTTTAAAACCAGGAGAAGAGGAATCATACCTTATCTCATCTACAGGTCTTTTTTCAATTGAAAAATCAAGAAGATTAAGCAAGAAGGAGAGATCGTTGGTTAGAGAAGTAGTTGAGGAGTGGAGGAGAAAGGCCAAGGAGAAGTTTGGCGTGGAGCTCGAAATAAGGGAAGAGGAAGGAGAATTCGCGTTCGTGTTCATATGTGGAGAAGTAAGCGAAAGAGCCCTTAATGCGATTAAATTCGCCTACGAAGGAGCCATAAGGGATCTCAAAGATAAGGGGATTGAGGTGAGAGACTTCATTTGGAAGTGAAAAATACTGAAAACCATTCTTTCACTCAGAATAAAATGATCCTAGTTAACGTTAAAGAAACATGAAGGAGATAAATATGAAGATGCTGATTGAAGAGTGTTGGCGAATTTACAAAAAACACAAAGAGGAAGATTTCATCGTGAAACCTTCTATTCCTATTTTATTCTTCGGAGATAGCGAGAAGTACTTTGAATCGGAGTTAAAGGTCATTACAGTAGGATTAAACCCTTCATAATGCGAATTTCCCAAAGATAATCGATTTATGAGGTTTCCCGGGATAAGGGGTTATTATGCGAGTTTTCTTGAGAGTAAAAACTATGGTAGGTACCTGGCTGCCCTAAACAACTACTTCAGGAACCAGCCTTATAGAAAATGGTTCAACTCCTATGAAGCCGTTCTTAATGGCTTGAACTGCAGCTATTATGGAGATAGAGCCAATACATCACTACACACAGATCTTTGTTCGCCCTTGTCAACAGATCCGACGTGGAGCAAGCTTGCTAAAGAGCAGAAGGAAAAGCTTGAATTAGATGGCATCAAACTATGGCATGATTTAGTGGAGTTCCTTCTGCCGGATGTGATCATTATCTCTGTAGCTCAAAAGTACTTAGAAAGTATACAATTTCCTAGGTTAGAGCTTTGGAAGTGCATCCATGAGGTTCACCAGAAAAGACCTTATATGGTGAAAATGTCCAGGGTAAAAAATCAAAGATGTTCACGATTCTCTCATCGTATTTGGAAGATCCGCAAACACTCCATTCGGATTGATATCAAATGAGGAAAAAATAAAGGTTGGCTCCTCAATCAATGCACATCTCACTCTCTAACCATCGATTCCCTTCTAGCAAGGTTTTCCCATCGCCTTTCTAAGGAAGTGAGTAAGATCACCTTGATATGTCATTAAATTTGCGGTTTGAGGTGATTGAGGGCAGAAGGGAACTAACTTTTTTCACTTGCTTATTCGCTCTTACCGTTTTAATACGTTTTTTCTTCCGTATATCAACGCAAAGATTATATTTCTCTTTCAGAAATTGTAGATGTGCCCGGGTAGCTCAGACCGGGAGAAAAATTTGCCGGAGAACGCTCCGTTCCCCCGAAAGCGCTCGGCTGAAGAGTCCATTCGCAGAAACCGAGCGGTCCCGGGTTCAAATCCCGGCCCCGGCACCACTCCTTTGTTTTCTCATAAAAATCTCTTGTTTTATGAGAATTCGCTCGTAGGAATGGCAAAGCCTCATATGCTGAAGAAAACCGTTATTTTTCACTCTAACAGCTCACTCAATAAAGAAGAGACCCTCTTAACGGCTTTATAGTCTCTGGAAAGCTTGTAATGCTCCCTTGCGGCCTCCAAATATCTGCGAGCTTCGCTTAGCCTTCCAGCCCGCAAGAGCTCCTCGGCCCTCTCCTCGCAGATCCTGCCTAAGGATCTGTAAGAGGTTCTGTATCCCATTTTCCTCAAAATTTCCAGCTCTACATCCCTGCCCGTTGCATATGCTGCCAGAAGGGCGAGAGCTGGGGCAAAAACATTTTTCGGAAGCTTCTTCAACGCTCTAAGTGCGTACTTCCTTACCACCTCGCTGGGATCTCTTAGAGCCCTTGCCAGGCTTTCCGCATGCGGCTCGACCCATTCAGGCCTCCTGGCCATGTACCAAAGAAGCTTAGCTACCCCTTCCCTAACCCAGTCATTGGGATGATTCAGGGCGCTGACGATGTCATCAACAAAGAGGGCCAGGGATTCTGGCCCCTTTATGCCAAGATAATCCAAGGCCTTTGCTGCTTTCTCCCTAAAATTCCTCGGACCTGCCAGCAACTCGATTAAATCCAGAACGTACGGCACTACAAACTCTGGTTTGTGCCAAGCCAAACTCTTTAGCGCCTCTATTGCTGCTTCCCTTATCTCAGCATCGGGATCCTCTAGGGCCTTGATTAGGTCCTTGACAAAGGGACCCAGGGACTTAGGTTTCTCCTGTGCTAAGAGGCAAAGAGCTTCGGCCGCATACCTCCTCACCCTAACATCATCGTGGAATAGGAGCCTAATCAGAGTTCGAACTTTGCCTTTTTTCTTAGCATCCTCTACCTCCTCCCTAAGATTCCGGGTCAGAGGGATCACCTAAACCCCATTTTCATGAACTCTCCTATACTACGGACTCATTTTAAACTCGGATATGTGCTTTACCAGCGGAGCAGAAACCCTATTTACCACATCCTCGTCGGCCGTGTAGTAGGTCGTCCTTCTTAGGAGTGCGAGGGCCACGTAAGCCGAGTCGTAAAGCGTAAGCCCGTATCTGAACGCGCACTCGGAAGTTAATTCAGCGAGCTTCCCCCTCAACGGATGCGTGATAAGCTGTAAATCCTCCAGATCTCTCAAGGCCCTAGCTACGTCCTCTATTCCGAAGTTGGGATTGTACCGCAGGGCGTTGCCGACCTCATAGAACATTAGTTCCGGCACCTCTATCTCGAGCAGTTCCTCGATGTAGAAATCTCTTATCTTAACCGCAAGGTCGGAGTAATCCTCCTTGTTAAACCACTTCACGATTACCGATGCGTCGAGGACGAGTACCTTGCTTTCCTCCATTTGATCACTTCCTCCGCTCCATTCCATGGGATTCGGGCCTTCTCCCTTAGGGCATCCATCGAGAGGGCTGCTCTCTTCATTCTCCTTCTATCCTTCTCCCTTAGCTTTCTCTCCTCTTCTTCAAGCTTCTCAATCAAATATTGCCTGAGAACTTCACTCCAGTTGATGTGCTTTAGTCTGGACATCCTTTCCTTGGTTTCCTTATCTACCCTGAAGCTCACGATTTCCATTATAACAAATAATACGAAAATGTAATAAAAATCTATCACGGCTTTTTAGTAGGCACAATCGATGCTGGAGAGTTTTTTGGTTAAAACCCATGCTCGGAATATGCAACATAAAATCAGGCAGTTCTTAGGTATTAGCCAGATTGGATCAAGACATTGAAAGATATTTAGAGCGCCTGCCGATTGCAACTAACATATTCGAGCTATGCAAAGTTCGCGCGAGCAAATTTGGGCGAGTAAAACAAACCGCATAACCCTTGTTATTTTTAGTGGCTTTAAGATCTCTAAATGCTTGATAGTATCCACTCAGTACTATCTCTGCAGGCTTTCCCCGGATGGTTTCATCCTTGCTTTCGGGAAGAGTTATGTAAGAATAGCCAAAAGGCAGGAAGCCAACAATCCACTCCCTTTCGGCGATCGAGCGGAAGACGGCTTCATAAATTCTGGCCTGTTCTTCCAAATCCAGCACTACGCTTGCATCGTCCTCAAAGAAGGCCGAAATATAGGGGGCTTGATTGGCACCATTATTGATGCTTGGATAGGCAAACTGGGTGATTACAATGGGCTTTTTGAATTCCTCATACATCCACTTTACCTCATTGTCAAAGTAGGAATCAAAAGCCATTTTCAACTCTTCTACGCTTGCGTCCTCAGATACGCCAAGATCCTTCCAGACAGAAACGCCTATGAAATCCACTAACTCATAGTGAGTGTAACCTGTGGTGGGGCCATCAACGATCAGGTACCCACTGAATAGATTACGCATCTCCTGAATGATGCTACGCATGTAATCATCGACTTTTTTCCTCAGATCCGGATCATCGTATTGAAAAAGCTGAACTCCGTGAAGTTGCAGCGCATCCACTCCTAAGTCCTCTGCAAGTTTAGCGTGGTAAAGATAAAACCTCCTGGCCTCTTGGTACCATTGGTCGTACCATTCTTCAGAATGAGGAGCCCAGAAAGACATGCCGGCGATTGGACTTTCATCCATGAGTAGGGATAAATATACCTTCTTTCCTCTAGATTGCAGCTCTTGAACCACCGCTTTTAATTCCTCTGCTGGCATGGAGCTGACAAAAACCCGGACACTTCGAGTGGAGAGTTTCGGTACAGGTTCTGCTTTTTCCCATCCCCACCCGTGTGCCAATGCAACCCAATCGGCATTGATATCATCAAGACGATCAAGACTAGCACTAATAAGCGGGGTAATGCTCGGCCACCAGAAGTCGCTTAAGAAAATTCCGTTAATGAACAGATCCCTCGGTTTAATCTCAACGACTTGAAACTCATAAGGTGGTGGATAGTCCCCCTCTGGGTACCACCTCCATGCCTGAACTTCATCCTCGACGACTAGGTCGCTTTCAGAGATTACCACGGTTCTAAATTCTTGCAAACCATCTAGGCGCTCGTGTCCCATACCTACTAATCCACGAACATACTTGTAGTTCCAGGTGCCAGGACCCGTGAAGTAGGTAAAGGTCCATCGATTATCAGATATCTTATCCATGGGCAGGATCGGCCCTCCAACGTCGATGAAAATAGGTTCATTGGGTGGAGTATTAGCTGGAACCTTAACATTCAGAGTCAGCATTACCTCCCCGCCAACGCTCCAGGTCTCAATTTTATCATCCCTTATTTCATCAGAACTCCCCACCACAAAACTTCTTATCACAGCCTCTCCAGTTAAAGAGCGTTCTTGGTTTAACCCGAGAGTGTAAATGTATTCTACATAGGTTCCTTCGTATAGCTCAACGGTGGCTGTAAATTTGTTTTCAGAAATGCGCTCCATGTTAACCCACCTGGCCGGATCTGGAGCAAGGTTATTCAACAACCAGCATATTGAACCCAGCTGATAGACATTTCCTGAAATCTTGACAATTGCGTTTTTTGGCGTTCGTTCTGGAACAATAACGTTAAAGGTAACGTTCACCCGGCGCGCTGGCTCTAATCCAAAGTTGATGATAGCAGTCTCTCCAGGTTTTACTTCCACTACTTTTGAGAACGGCTTGTAATCGCCCAGCGTGGTGACTACCGTTACTCTTTGTTTTCCGACTGGAACTCCTTCTAAAACGAATTTTCCTTCATGATCGGTTCCCAAGTGTACTCCAGCTATCGAGACTGTAGCATCGATAAGAGGGATTCCTGTCTTGTTATCCCGAACGGTTCCAATGACGGTTCCTGTTAAGGGTGAAGATGAAATATCTCTCCAACAGGCTACCCAGTCCTCTACGAATCTAGTAGAAGGAGAAACTAAGAGATATCTGAAATTAATTTTGATGTTTTCGTCAAAGCTTTCGCGGGTGACTTCCCATTCTCCCTGGTCCTTGTAACCTAGCTCATAAGCATATCTAAGCAGACTTCCCTCCAATAAATCATTGACCTGAGCTGACCAAGTATCATCCTTAGCTTTCATCGGGATCCTACGAATTTCAGATCCATCTGCAAATGAAATGAAGACTAAATAGATGGTGGCGTTTGAAGGAGTATTAGCTGGAACGTGGACAGTAAAATTCACTGATAACTTTGGTGGACCGGAAGTTTGATTTTCAGGTGAGACAATTTCTTCTGGTGGGGCGACCTCTTCTAGCGGGGTTGTCTCTTCCTTAAACTCTTTAATGTGCTGCTTGAACATCAAAGCATACTCGCCCAAAATGTCTTCTGCTGGCTTATCCCTAAAGTAAGGTCC
>QMVZ01000060.1 GCA_003661365.1 Thermoproteota archaeon
AGATCCTCGTTTCGTTTTCAGATGGATAGAGGAGAATTTACCTCTCTTCTACAAAGAACCTAAAGCTCTTCGTTCAGCCTATGATGCTCTATCAAGGGCAGATCTATTCTTTAGAAGAGCTTCTGAAACAGGCAGAATGGGTCTTCTATCGTACTCCATTGATATGATGACGTTCGGAGTTTGCACCTCAAAAACACAAAAACCAACTGGATGGGTTAAATTTAGGTTCCCTGACATTATTAGAAAAAGATCTGCAACCAAAGAAATTAGAAAAGAAGCAAAAGAAATAGCTCTGATGTTAGCAAAGAAACTTCACATATCATCTTCGAAAGTAATAGAAGAAATATTCCCAATAATCAAGGAGGACATTAAGAGAAAGGGATTAATCTTAGAACATATTTCTCACGAGATAGGGGTTCCAAAAGAGAGATTGAAGGAAATTATTGGATAGTTTACTTCGTTTCCTTTTCCTTTAAAGAGAATAGAGCCAAAATCTTCCTAGTCATCGGATGTCTCTTATTCAACCTGAAAATTCTGATTCTCCCTAGCCTGTGCTCTTCTACAATTCCTAACTCCAACAAATTGCCCAAGTGTCTTCTAGTGACCTCAAAGCTTAGATGTGCTTCTTTAGCAAGACTTGTTATGTTCAACATCTCATGCTTAGCCAGCAGGTATAGGATCCTAATTCTTCCTCTGGATGAAAGACTACGTTCAATTAACTCAAAAGATGGTTTCTGATCAATTTCAGACATCCATATCTTCACCAACTATCGCGCTTTCAATGAGTTGCCTTACCCTTTCTTCGAGAGACTTAGCTGGAAAGGCGTTCATTCCAATCAGAGTAGTTTGACCTCGATACCCTTTCCCAGATTTTCTTAATTCTATGAAACCTCTTTCCCCGAGGCTTCTAATTCTTCGCCACACCGCAGTATGACCATATGGAGGAACCCCATACTCCTCGCAAATCACCCGATATTCCTCTTCTACCTTGCCCATACGAACGAGAACATCTTGACTCTTTATCAGCGTCCTAGAGACAGCTAGTAGGAGAATCTTCTCATGTAGTGGAAGGTCTCTAATTTCCTCATCAGTACACTCTCTCTCCTCCATGGGTCTGTCAAAAGACCCAGCTATCCTCACGTGCTCAGGCAATATCCTATCATTACCATCCATTTCCGCCAAAAGAGCGGCTTGATGTAATAAGCCAATGGCATATCTGGCAGAACCTCTGTTTGGTTTGGATGCTAGCTCTGCTATCTGTTCTAATACTTCCTCGTCATAAGAGCCCTCTCTAAGAGCAAGTCTAGCCCTATATTTTAGTATATCAAATAGCTGCTCCTTTGAGTAAGGCTCAAAAGTCATTTTGAGTGTTATGAAACTCCATAGGATCGGTTTCAACAAGTAAGGGGGGAACCATTCTCGGACAATCAAGATAACTGGAGGGGGTTTAATAGGGCTACCTTCATGCATTCTAAATATTCCATAAATGAGCTCTTCCCCTTCTTTTTCATTGCCTCTAAGTTCCTGAAGCTCGTCCAATATTATGAAGACTCTCTTTTTAGAGGCCATGAGTGCATCCTCTAGGGTTGAGAGCCATTCTGATAGACTCAAACCTCTCGAGGGGAATTCAGGATAGATCGTTCTTATGATCTCCCTCAAAACTAAATTTGGAGACCCCTTTCTCTTACAATTCACATATGCTGGCTGAAATTTGTCGCTGAGTTCTTTGGCAAAACTCTTTACAAAGAATCTAGATACTACTGTTTTTCCAACACCGATCTTCCCCTTTATCAAAACTACGGGGCCTGAGCTGTCTGGATTTTCTTTTAGAGAACTAAATGCAACTCTTAAGGCATTCAATTCCTTCCCTCTATGAGGAAGGGAAGGAGGCAGATGACTAGGCATTAGTTTTTCTTCATCTTTTATGATTTTTCTCAAATCAATGGCTGGAGTGTGTCCCATAATTAAGTATAGATATAAGATTTGGGTTCATAATCTTTTCAGACTCCTTAGTCAGTCGAGAGATCTTTCCGAAAAGTTTTCTGAGGTACATCATTCCACCCCCCTTATACAAGAGGGACGCCGAAAGCAGGAAAGATATCAACGGTAGGCTTACTATGGCTATTTTAAGTAGAAATACCTTTCTTAAGAATCGTTCTGTTTCAGAAATAAGCCCATCAAGGTAGGTATCGCTTAGGATCTGAAATGCTCTCTCTTCAAATCTAGCAAGCGAAACTTTCTCCAGCAACCGTAAAACCGTTTCGTGATTAAATGAGTAGGGTAGGTTCTCCTCTAACCGGTTCTCTAAATCCTCAAGTTTTTTCAAAATTCTTTTCTCGTCATCACCTAGGCTCTTCAAATCTAGAAATAGATTTTGAATTCCGGCCACTGCTGGATCCCTTCTTTCGATCAATGGATCTCTAAACACCCAAACTAAAGTCACTCTATCTTCTTTCCAGTTGACAATGGCTGAAGATTGTCTTGGAACAACTTGTAGTGCAGAATATCCCTTTGGGAGAGTTACAGTAAGTTTCAAGACATCAACTAAAACTATGGGAAGAGGAGGTCTTACAATGGTTACCCATTGGAGGACTCCCCCTCTAATTAGTTGTAGAAACCCCCCTCTAAACTCATAGTGAACCCAATATTCCCCTGCCTTTCCGAGGACTGGTTCTCCCTCCCCAGTCAAGTTGAAACTTATCGATATCCTGCTCCAGTTTGGTCCTTTAATGAAATCAACTCTGGGTTCAATATCTGTGTTGAATCTGATAGCATTTATTCCTTCAGGTTCTGCGGCTTCTGCACACTTTTCCTTTACGTAGTCAACCATCTTATTTCTAAAATACTCCCTTAACGTCTCATTGTCGAAAATAGCTGCTAAAGCAGCTGCTGAATAGCTGTATGATGTGTAATTGATTACAACGTTAACGTTTTTCTCATCAACAAAGTATAATGAAGCGTCAGCGGCTCCAAGCACCCTCATTTCTCTGGAGGCTTCTGAAGGCTCTAATAAAACTGTAAAGAGCGATACAATCATAATTATAGTTAGAATTATGGCCCTTCGTCCGTTCAAGCTAGATCATCACCCATTCCTCTGAAGGAAATCTTAAAGATAATTGTCATATTGTGAATCTCGTTTAAGTATTAGGTCAGTCAATACTATAAGCGAGTCCAAGAGGTATCATGTAGATGACTGGGACTAAGATTGATGAAAGTGCCTACCTAAGATGGCTATTAAAGTACAATCCATTTATTCATTTATCTAGTGAAAGTCTAAAATCTGTCGGGAATTTTCATGTGTGGACGGAAACAGATAAGGCCTTTTGGAATTCCGTTAAGGACTTCTTAGAGAACAAGAAGAAGAATCTTGTCTTTTTAGTGGGTGAATTTGGAAGTGGTAAAACTCATAGATTGAGACTCCTTTACGAAACACTAGAAGAAGTGCCTTGCATCTACATAAAAGTAGATTCTCAGGATTCTCGTGATGTAATGAGAGGCATAGAAGCAGCCCTGCATTCGCTTGAAATAATCCCAGCCAGACATCTAAAGAAGGTTATCCTTTCACTTGCTGGAAAAAAGTCAGATGGATATGCTAACGATCCAGAAACAGCAGCTAAAGAAGCTGCCTCTATGATGAATAATAGGGAAGAAGCAATCCTCCTAATAGATGAGATCGAGAATGTGATACTGAATAACTCAAAAGAAGAAGCTAAGGCCTTCACAAAATACCTCATCTCCCTATACAATGCTCTTTCAGATGGAAAAATGATAGTAGTAGCTTGTATACCAAAAGCATATGAGACCATTAAGCACATGTTGTGGGGATTTAATCCACCTCCAACCGTAATCAGAGTAAAAAACATCTCTGATGAGGAAGCTAAGGAAATAATTGATCGTCGATTGAAGCTTGTTTTTGATTTTAAGAAGCAGGGAAGTATCTTTGGAAATCACTTCTTAAGTAAGGAAACCATCGCAGAGTTGAATAAGATATCTGGAGGCAATCCCAGAAAGCTAATGCAGCTCTTTAGAAATATTCTCCTTACTGCTCCCAGCTTGGATGACAAGGAAGTGAAAAAGGCTATAAGATCCTTAAGTGGAATAAGAGAAGAAATCGAGAAGGAGGAGAAAGAGACTCCAAAGTATGAGGAATATCTCAGAATGATTAGGACAAGAATCGGCAATAGGAAATACTTTTCACTAATAGAAGCAGCAGAGGCTACAGAGTTATCATTAACGGACATAAAATCCGTCCTGAATGAATTAAGGGCAAGGAATCTTGTTGTTAAAAAAGGTGTCAGATATTACTTCACCGAAAGCGCACTTAAGCTTGCAGAGATGGCAAGCAGTTAGCTTATAGTGAATTTTTATAGCTTCCAATTACTCTTTTCTTTTAGGGCGAGGGCGAGGATCGATTCGAGCCCGGCGAGATATTATTCAATGAGCGTGATCTTGAGTAGTGAGCCCCGCCCGATATATGGAAATAATTCGCTTAGTAAAGAAAGAACTTGTAAAGAGCCATTTTTCAATACGTAATATTATTAAATTCCTAAGTAGTCTCTACGAAAAGAGGGCCGGTGGTCTAGTGGCTATGACGCCGCCTTGACGAGGCGGAGGTCGAGGGTTCGATTCCCTCCCGGCCCACTAGCTTTTTCTGAAGGACAGGTCTTTCTAACAATAACTGTACAGATACAATATCTCCGTCTCTAAGGTGCAGCCTTTCCCTAAGGTTTTTATCGCTTATGATCTCTAGCACTTCGTCACTATAGTGACGTCTCTCAGCATAGATAGCATAGCAGACTAAATCTTCATTGATTCTAATGGGAAGAGCGACTACAAACCCAAAAGTTCTGCCCTCTTCCTTAAATCCAGGGATGTACACTGCGGCTGGACATGAAATTCTCCATTTACGGACTATCTCCACATCCTGAGAACCTCTTATCCTTAAGTTCAAAGTACCCGGAAAGGGGGTTTGCCCTAAAAGTTCCTCAAAAGCCTTTAGATATCCCTTTCGTGTCACGTAATAAGCGCCTTCTCCCATTCCAGTAAATACCTGGCCCTCAACAACGAGCCTGCCTTCAAGTAAACGGGTAGAAAACACCGAATCTAAGACTCGGTAAATACCTCTAAGAGCCCTATATCCCTTATCATTCAGCTTTACCAGATATTCTCCCTTCTTTCCTCTTTCTATCATAATATATCCAGAATCATAGGCCTCACGAAGCCATCTACTCAATGTGGCTTTCGAAACTTTCAACCTACTGATAAGCATCTTGCTACTAACTGGACGTACATGTCCTGAGAGCTTAACCAATTCTATTAGGAGGTATTGGGTTCTTGCCTTCATTCCAGCCATTTCTTCTTTCATTGATTTCACCAGGCTCGGTATTTTAATGATTAGAGAAGAGATCCAGTTGTCTTATAAAATAAAAGCTCTGAAAATGTCTTGTCTAGTAGAGACCTTCCTACATCAATTTTGTGTCTTATTGGAATTAAGGAATCTGGATATGCTAGCTGTGAGATCTCTTCGACTAAAACCCGCATCCATTCTAAAAACTGATTAGCTAAGTCAAGGTTGTTGTTACTGATGGCGATCAATACTTCCCTTCTGAGCTCCCCAATTACATCTGCTAGACCCAAAGCATAACTAACTACTCCTACTCCCAAATCTTCTGGACTAGGAATAGACTTGCCCTCGATTATCGACAATAAAATCTCAACTTCTACTAGCTCTTGCTTTATCGGCCTCAAGACATTATTGATTAGACAGAACGTCTCTTTATCGGAACTATCTAAACATATCCTCTCTATTTCAACAATTCTCTTTTTGATGCCAGTAGCTATCTCTTTAGCCGTCGAAGTCTCGCCAGAGTGAATTAAATTCATTGCTCTTCTACAAGAAGATAACAAATCCCTTCGATCATTTAGAACTCTATTTCTAACATTATCTAGCTCATCTAACCTAGCTTTTATATGTTCAAAGAGGTCTCTAAAGCTCTTTCTTCTCTCTTTCACGGGAGTCATCCGTTGTTTGGAACTCTCGAGGTTTATTAAGTCTTTATTTTAAATCAAGCCACTTCATATTCTTCATAGAACATAGTTGCCCAAAAGAGTCACTGTGCAGGAATATCCAAAAAGAATGCTAGAAAAGCAGGGGTACAAGATAGTATTGAATCACTCGGCTATTAAGCCATGTTACTGGTTCAGAGAAGCGATCATGAAAGGCAGGACTTGCTATAAGCATAAGTTCTATGGAATACCTACATGGAGATGCCTTCAAATGACTCCAACAGCTTCCTTTTGCAATTCTCAATGCATATATTGCTGGCGCTTAAACGCAAGCGATGTTCCCCCAAGATTTCGCTGGAAAGAAGTTCCTGATCCTGATGAGGAGTGGGATGATCCAGAGGAAATAGCTGAAGAGAGCATTAGATTACACAGGCTTCTTGTCCAAGGCTATAAAGGAGTAAAGGTTTTCGATAGAGAATGGCTGTATGAAGCCGAAATCCCTGCTCACGCAGCTATCTCCCTTACCGGAGAGCCCACCCTATATCCTTATTTGGGGGAGCTTGTAGCGGCTTACAAGAAAAGGAGAATGACTACCTTTATAGTAACGAATGGAACCCTGCCAGAGAGGTTAGAGAATTTGTCTACAGAGCCAAGCCAGCTTTACATAACAGTTCCAGCTTGGGAAGAAAACCTGTACAAAAGAGTTACAAGACCATTGTGGCCTGATGCTTGGCAAAGACTTCTAAAATCTCTTGACCTATTACAATCCTTCTCATGCCCCACGGTTATGAGGATCACCCTTGTAAAAGGCCTTAACATGTCTAATCCAGAAGGATATGCGAAACTTGTTAACAAATACAATCCAACCTACGTAGAGCCGAAATCTTATACATACGTGGGATATTCACGTAGAAGACTGCCTAGAGATGCTAGCCCGTCTCATGCAGAGATTAAAGAGTTTGCTGAAAGGTTGGCCGATAAAACAGGATACAAGATCTTATCAGAGGCTCCAGAAAGCGGAATAGTTTTGTTATCTAGGCTTGATAAGCCAATTAGGTTGTCGCCTGTGAGGTGATTTTTTGAGGGTTACATTGCTAATTGGTGGGTATGTTTTCGATAGGGTTGCCCAAGAAGGTACGGAACTAATCACAGAGTACGTACGTACGATATTAGAAGCAAATAAAAAGGGTCACGAGTTTGCCATAGTGGCTGGAGGAGGAAAGCTTGCGAGGGATTATATAGGCATCGCAAGATCATTAGGAGCCTCTAAATCGGTCCTTGATGATATTGGAATTTTATGTACTAGACTAAACGCGTATCTCTTGATCTCAGCTTTGGGAGATAAGGCATATCCGCACCCCCCGTCAAATTACAGGGACTACTTATCTGCCTTCCTTTCTGGCAAAATAGTTGTCTGCGGGGGTATGAGCCCAGGTCAGTCCACTGATGCCGTTGCAGCTTTAATTTCAGAGTATCTACATTCAGATCTAATGATTAAGATGACATCAGCGGAAGGGGTATATGATAGGCATCCAAAGGAAACCGGAGCAAAATTAATTCCAAAAATCACATATTCTCATGCCAGGAAAATAATTTCGGAATATTCCTATGATCCTGGGACTTATGAATTGATCGATCCAATTGCCCTAAAGATCTTGGAGAGAAGCAACATTCCTTGCCGAATAGTTCATGGTAAAGACCCTAAAAACATCCTTAAAGCTATTGAGGGTCGAAATATAGGAACACTAGTTTATGGTGAATCACGTTGAGTTTCAAGACTTGGAGACGTAGAGGGAAAAAAGGTATTCCGAAGATCAAACTTTCATATAAAACGAAGTTTGTTCTGTTAGAAATAGTGTATGGAGCTATACTAGGATCCATGTCATTTGTAACAGCATTTCTAATTGCAGAATTCTCGGTTTGGGTGTTCCTTCAGTGGATGTTTGCTGTTGAGAGAATATTAATGCTATATTATCTGTTTTTTGCCCTAATAAACGGACTATTCTTCTTTATACCGATCTACAACAGAAGACCTATTCAGCTAATAGCAGCCGCCGTACTAGTTGTGGCCGTTTATGTTCTATTGATTAAACGCTTTTCATTTGATCCAATAATAACAGTTTTCGGCCCGCCAAACTACTAGTCTGTGCTTGTTAATTAGAAATGGTGCTCCGGCCGGGATTTGAACCCGGGTCTGGGGCTCGAGAGGCCCCTATGCTTGACCGGACTACACCACCGGAGCATGGTTTTTCATAACATATTCTTATTTAAAACTTGATATCACTAATCTTCTGTGGAGAAAAAATCAGATACGGGACAAAACTTGGTAATATGCATAACTGGAACTCCAGGAGTAGGTAAAACGAGCGTTTCCAAAAAGGTCGCTGCTCTTTTAAATGGAAGAGTTATAGATGTCAGATCGCTGGTAATAAAAGAAAAACTCTTTTTCAGTTACGATGAGTATAGAGAAACGTACGTTGTCAACGAAGATGTTCTAAGAGATCATCTCAAAAGAGTGTTAATGAAAGACAGACGCCAAGGTACAACAAGCATCATAGACACCCATTTGTTAGGAGCACTTCGAGATCTAGATATAGATTTCATCGTAGTGTTAACATGCGATCCTCTAATTCTGTTTAACAGAATCATGTCAAAAAACGTCTCTCTCAGAAAAGCAGTTGAAAACG
>QMVZ01000061.1 GCA_003661365.1 Thermoproteota archaeon
ATTTGGGTTAAAAGCTGCTGCCGAGGCGGGCATACCAGTTTTCATCGTGACAGATGTCCCGTTCATGCCTCAATTTGGAATAAAAGATGAGGAGAAACTTTTGACTTTCTCTTTGGAGAAGTATTTTGAGACAGGAGACATCAGATGGCCTCTCCCTTATCCTATGGCTGCTGCCTATATGAGAGCAGCCACACTTTTGAATTACCTCCTAAGCTCCCATCCAACCAAGTTCATTCTATCTGGTGGGAGCAAGAGGGGGTGGGCCAGCTGCATAGCGGCGGCCGCTGATCCAAGGGTTGTTGCCATAGCCCCGAGATCGTTCGCGGGTTTCGATCTTGAGGCCCTGATAGACACCCACCTTGAGGTGTATGGTGAGCTGAAGGGCTCCTTAAAGTCCCTATACACATCCAGGCTAATTGAGAAGATTAACACTTCCCTTTGGGACGACTTTGTGAAGTACTATGACCCAATAAATGTGATGAAGAGGAAGGATTTGAGGGTAATGTTGTTAGTAGGCACGAACGACGCCTTGAACCCATTAAGCATTGAGGGAACTTATCAGGAGACATACCCAGGGAAACTTTACGTGGCGTACGTCCCTAGTGCGAGCCATACATCTCTCCATTCTTCCATAGAAGCAGAAATCGCTTGGAGAATGTTTCTGAAACACATAGTCCTTGGAGAACCAATTCCTGAAGTTACTAGCATCGATACGCTTAGCTCAAATGGTAAAATAGACTTTTCAGTGAAGATAGACGATAACGGTGCTGCAATAGATAGAATTGAACTTTGGTATGCCTACAGCAAGACTAAAGACTTCACTCAAGTTAAGTGGAACTCTGTAATGATGTCTGAAAACAGGAAAATCTATACAGCCACCATAAGCTCTAAAGAAGGGGAATTCGTGGGCATATTCGTGGCTGTTTGGCCAACTTCTGCAGGAATAATGGGTTATGTGACTTCTTCAGCCATGATACTTGGAGGGTGATCCTTATCTCCTCAAGGCCATAATTGGTCAATCTAGCAGGTTAAATCCAACGTTAAAGATAATATATTTGGGATTCTACGGATCTGGGGGATAGCTCCTGGAGGTCAAACATAGAGCTCAAAGGATAATTGAAGCTGTGGTAAATGTCCTTTCTGAGGTTGATGAGTCAGAAGTAGAGCGCCTAGCTTCAACTGTTCTTAGAACCTTGGGAGATCGCAAAATCTTCGTTGTAGGAGCAGGAAGGTCAGGACTTGTGGCAAAGGCCTTTGCCATGAGATTGATGCACCTTGGCTTTTCGGTTCACGTAGTTGGAGAGACCATAACACCGAGAATGGATCCAGAAGACCTCCTAATAGTCATAAGCGGATCTGGTGAGACCCTTTATCCCGTGACGATTGCAAAGCAGGCTAAGGAGCTTGGTGGGATTCTTGCTGTTATTACAAGCTATCCTGACTCGACCTTAGGAAAGATGGCTGATGTTACCGTGGTCATCAAAGGAAGAGTTTTGCCATCTACCCACATGGACTACGAGTCAAGACAGATAATGGGCATTCACGAGCCGTTAACCCCTCTTGGGACGCTTTTTGAAATCTCTACTCTAGTATTTTGCGACGCTTTGATATCTGAGTTGGCTTCGAGGCTTGGAAAGACGGAAGAAGATCTTGCTAGAAGGCATGCTACACTTGAGTGATCCCTTTCCTCTCAAAAAAGCTTTGAAGTGAAAGCTACTCGCTAACTTAAGATCTTATCAAAGAACACAAATCTGTTATCCTTCCTTTAGATTAAACTTCATCCTTTTAAACAGCTTTTTGAAAGCCTTTCTTAAGTTGACAAAGAGCCTATGGGTCCCGTTCTTGCTTAGCTGTATGAAAGTTATAGTTAGTACGATTGGAGGTATATTCACTGGGAGTCTGGCTCTACTTGCGGATGGGCTCGATTCCCTTGGAAACGTGATTTCTTCATTTTTTTACCGCCTTCTTTGTTAGGAAAGCACTAGAGCCGCCAGATGAAGACCATCCATATGGACATGTGAGATTTGAGGCTCTTTCTGCCATTATAACCTTCTCCTACCTTCTCTCCATGATGATCATCTTGCTCCATGCTCTCTTCGAAAGATTAACATCCGGATACGTTGCATCCATTGGAGTAAGGCCCCAGCTTACGCAACAATTTCCTTGTTTTCAAACGTTCTAGCCCTGTTATTTTACAGGAGATCGGGCTTTTCGGGTCTTGCTGTTAAAACAGAAGAGCTTCATATCATTTCTGATGTAGTAGAAGGGATATCTGTGCTTTTTGGTGTGCTACTGGCTTCTCTTTTCTCGCCAATTTGGGATATAATTGCACTATGTGTTGTGATCTCTTTCATGGGACTGTCTTCGATTAAGAGTTTCATTGAGATAAAAAATTCGGTTACCGATGTTTCTCCTGGTCCGAGCTATATGGAAAAGGTGGACAAGATAGTAAGGTCAATAGAAGGTGTGAAGGAGGTTCACAAAATAAGGGCCAGAAGAGTTGGTTCAGATATTTTTTCTGGACCTGCATGTTCTAGTAGATCCTAGCATGAGCGTTAAGAGTGCACATGATCTGGCTGATGAAGTTCTTGAGAGAATTAAGCGAGAACTTCCAGATACGAAAGACGTGGTTGTTCACGTAGAGCCCCATACCTGATCCAAGAGTTCGATTGGAGGCGAAATTTTCTTTCCTAGCTTGAATCAAGATCTAAGAGGAAGGGGTTAGATTTTCTTTCCTTTCCCATCGTCGTGCGTGGTCCATGACCTGGGTATATCACGACCTCGTCATCAAGAGATAAGAGCTTTTTCAGGGACTTTTTCATTAAAGAAGGATTTCCTCCAGGAAGATCTGTTCTCCCTATGGATCCTTGAAAGAGAGTATCTCCTGTGAACAGCATACTTGCGTCTGATAAGAAGTAGCACACACTCCCAGGGGTATGTCCTGGCGTATGAATAACTTTAACAAGCTGAGAACCAAATTTAAACGAGGGTTCTCCTTCAAAATACTTGTTTATGCTTGGTCTAGGCATCTTGAGCCCGAAAATGGAAAGGCCTGAATCCCAAAGCGTTTCAAGCGTCCACACATCTTCCTTGTGAATGTAAGCTTCAACTCCCAAGACTTCTCTGAAATCAGCCAACTCAAATGTGTGATCAAAGTGTCCGTGCGTTAGCAGGATGAACTTAGGTTTTAAGCCCTCTTTTCGGATCTCACGCATTACGTACTGAGACCCGCCTCCTGCATCAATTATCATGGCTTCTCTTGTTTCTTCCTCGTATACTAAGTACACATTGCTCTTCAATAGACCTAAAGGAAAGACCCTAACAAGAACTGACAATTTTTGGTCCCTCTAATCAATAACGCCTCTTTATCAATCCCTAAACACACTTCTCAAGAAGATAAAGATAACAAAGGCTAGGAGCAGCAAGACAACTAACTTCAGGATGAACCAGACCACTCTCCATAGCACTATAGCGATAATCAGCGCAATTAATAGCAGTATCAGATCTCTGAACTTCATCGCTTATCCTCCTAGCTTATTTGTTGGACGTCCTTAATATTGGTTTTGGAACGGTCTTGCCTGTAATCTAGTGCACATGACCTTATTACCTTTAGATATCTTGGAGGTACCTTTTCTGTAAGATAAATAACATCGCTTGCCTTCCACAAGCGCAATCCATCCCTTATCATGGAGTTTCCATCTACCTCTAGCAGTATCGGGTTACTTCCATGCCTCCTAGCAACGTTCAAAGCAACCTCTTGTTTTGTCGTCAGATGAACAAATCTCCTGCCCATCGGAATGAGGCCGCTCTTCTTTATTCGCTCCCAAGCCTCTCTGGTCGTTCCGTGAAAGAGCCTTGGTGCTTCCTTCACTTCCTCATATTTAGGCTTAACACAAATGCTGTGCCCATAAGTTGCCCTTATCCTTCCCTCCCTAATTTCGAACCTACCTTTTTCATCTGTCTCTACAACTTTGAAAATGTCTTCAGGAGTTACCCAGTTGTAACCTCTTAGCTTTCTGATCCTAGCTGCTAGCTCATCTATGCTTATGTTGGAAAATCCCTCAGGGTCGAGCGAAATACCTAATAGCGAGGGATTGTGCCTTAAGATAAAGCTTAGCAACTTACTTAGCTTTATCTTCCTTTTGGGATCCATTTGTCCATGAATTTAATGAGATGTAGATTTAGATTTAACACGTCTCGTCTAGGATAGCTGCCATAACAGTGTTCACACGTACTCGCTTTTTAGGAAGATCTATAGGACTTAGTCCTATTCCGCAATTGAGACAAAAGGCAGTCACGGCATGTTTGTTCTTAATTCGAGGCTTCCGTCCTTTCACTTAGAAAAAGGCTTGTGAAAATGCAAAAAAGAAAGCTATAAGTGGGATAGATATCACTTATCAATAGATTGTTTAGGAAGGGAATTGGTGCTTATTTACTCCTGCTTGCCCTCATACTCTTTACTATCCTCACATGTTTCATAAGCCCAAATAGGGATCGAATTCTAGTTGCCTCAGAAGGTGAAAGCCTATTAGACTTTATTGATAAAGCCTTAAATTCAGGGTTAATCAACAAGGATGATGCTATACGCCTTTTTTATCTCATATCCAGGTCAGAGAATATCATCTCTTCAAGACACCTCATGTCGGGAGATCTTGCTAGCATCTTTAGTAGGTTTAAGAGACTCGCTAAAACAAGCGGATTAACTCAAAAGGATATTTTTGTCCTTTTGAAAACGCTCGAAGTTAATCTCAGATACATCAACTCTAGCCAAGACAGGCCAGTTCTCTTCGAAAGATTTTTTGATCCTTCTTTAAACTTTCCTTTTGTTTACATAGAAGATCAGGGGTTCAACTTCCATCCGATAAATGCCCTAAACTATGCAACTGAGCTTTTGGAGTATAAAAGGGACTATCTGGGCTTTGTAGAGGTCATGAGAGATTTGCTTTTGTTTATAGAAGAAGAGAGATTTGGCGACTTAAACTATGGGATTGTCAAGCTTTATTTTGCTTGGGAGAAGGAGAGTATACCGTGGATATCTTGCATATCCCAAGGAATTGGCTGTGCTTACTTCGCAATAGCATATTTGATGACTGGAGAAAGTGAATTTGAAAGGGCTGCAAGACTCTTAGCTAACTCGTTCCAAGTTCCTGTTGAAGTGGGAGGTTTCAGATTAGAGCTTGATTCTGGTCCATTCTACTTAGAATATTCTAATGCTCCCTATGACTTAGTTCTAAACGGATTCATGTTATCCCTAAAGGGTTTATGGATATATTCTCAGATAATACGTGATCCCGCTGCGCTGGACGCGTTTTATGCAGGAATTAACACTTTGGAATCGCTTCTTCCAAATTACGATTTAGGAGATTGGTCAGCATATTCTATCTTCTTTTTAGAAAATTTTAGTGGCTATGAACTAAATCTAAACATGAGAATAGCAAGTGAAACGTATCATAGATTACATGTAAGGCTTCTTTACTTCTTGGAAAGAGCAAGCGGAAGTCCTGTCTTGGGTGACTACATAGAAAAGTGGGATGATTACTTAGAAGAAAAAGAACTTGGGTCAGAGATTAAGAGAGCAAAGGAAGAATATGAGTTCATGATTTCGATTATTCGAGGATAGATACTCAAAAACTGAACGACTAAGAACTATAGGCCCAAGTACCTTTTCCATGCCCTACGTAGTTTCTCATCATCGTGTTTAGAAACTAAATAGAGCTTCCACAAGCCTCTCCCCTTCCAAGCTGGATTGCTTTTGGAGAGAAATATCTCAATCCCTAAAGACCATCTTTCGAGCCCAAGTTCAGAGCAAATTTGCTCTTCTAGCCCAGAGATGAGAGTCCAGTCTGCTCTCTCCGTCTTTACAAAGGATCCAATCTCAGAGTTAAGTTCAGATACCTCTATATTCTCGAGGAGCAAGAATCTCCCGTTAAGCAAATTATTGGCTAACTCAGGTAATTTTGAGGCAAGAAGGGAAAAAGCTTCTTTATTAGAGAGAAGAAAGAAGTCTTCACTCAATTCTGACATTAACAGCCTCATAGCCCTGCTTAGCATTACCCAGGCAGCTATGTTCCCTTCATGGTTCTCCAAATAGGAGTAGATCTTCCTCCTATCGTCTATCCACCTTTTCCTCACATCCTGTCCTATTATTAGTTTTCCTTTCTCAAGCCACATCGATGATACTATTTCAAGAGGCCTGTAGCTGGGTTCTCCCAAAGGAAGAGAGGGCATAGTTGCAATGTACCTGTAGATGTTGTCAGCGTTATCCAGATCAATCTCTCCGTTTATTAAGGGAGAATATTCGTGCTCACCAGCTATTATCTGACACAATTCTGAACAATTTAGTCCGAATTCCTCTATATATTCCAGTTCCTTGTCAGAGCTTCTTTCTAAAACGAATTTTACGTTATGAGGGTGCTCTCTTCCCATTAAAATCCTCATTAGCTCATCCGATATGTGGGGAAAGGGCCCACAGCCCACGTCGTGCAGAAGTCCAGAGGTCGACAAAAGCAAAGAGTCTAGATCCAGTTTAAGGCTAGCAAGGATTGCAAGATGTGCCACGTGTACCGAGTGCTCGTATCTACTTGCCAGAGCCAGTTCTTCAACAATCCAAGATGGAACTACTGAAAGATCTATTTCGGTTAGCCTTCTTACTGCCCATGACTCCTCCAGTTTTGTAATTAGATTCAGTGCCTCCCTTATTTCCCTCTTCATCTTCACTCCCTCTTCCTAAGTAACTACATGTTGATTGGTGTTTTGTTCACTTTGGATGAACATTTAAAAAGCCCTTTCCTCAGAGGTTGGAGGAGGTATCAGAAGTTTTGAAAGATACAAAGTTAGCCTCCTTGTTAGTTTTGGTATTACTATGTACTGCAACAGGCCTTCCTGCTGCAAGTGTGAGCGCACAAGAACCCTATTATGTGATAGGTTATACCGCGTGCGAAGATGTTCAGGAGACTGAGCCTTGGGACCCTATAAACACTACAGAAGTCTTTTCGACATTAGATGAGAGAGTTGTGCTCTGGGTAAGGTTTGGTAATGTTGTTAGCGAGCTTTACCTAAGGTACGAGCTCATAAAACCCGATGGAACCCTCTTTGGCACTGGTGAAGACTTCGTGGAGCACCCATCGAAATACGGGTATGATTACTACGAAACTTACACGCATTCCATGACAATGTGGCTAGAGCCCATAGAAGGTCTTGGGGATCCCAGAGATTATCCAGGACAGTGGAAGGTAGACCTCTACGTAAACGATGAGTACGTCCTTACATTCAACTTCGTCCTGTTGAAGTTTGGGATAACTGATTACAAGATGTGCGAGAGCATGCAAGAATCATCGCCATGGGATCCGATCAACGAGAAGAATGTCTTTGGGAAGGAAGATCAATACGCAACTGCTTGGTTGGAGCTTTCTAACGTTACTAAAGGGTTAAACTTGGAGTTTAGATGGATAGACCCCGAAGGAGCCCTTGTTTTTACCAATGATGTGCATGTACCAGACCCTAGAACTCAAGGAGCTGAGTATTACTCGACCTTTAGGTTAGGGCAACAATTTACCTTGACTGAAACCGATTACTATAAAGATCCTAAGGAAAAACCAGGATTATGGAGGGTTGAGATCTATATAGAGGGTAAGAAGGAGTTAGAGATGACATTTACGGTGGAGAAACCCCCGGGGTGCTTAATAGCCACGGCTGCATACGGATCTGAATTGGCTCCCGAAGTTCAGGCCTTAAGGGAGTTTAGAGACGGAATTGTCATGAATACAAAGGCTGGTAACTATTTCATGAGGGTTTTCAACGCGTTTTACTATTCATTCAGTCCAAGGGTGGCAGAGCTTGAAGCTCAACATGAGATCCTTAGATCATTTGTCAGAATTGCGATCAAACCTCTTCTAATCGTACTTAGCGTAGGAAGCAGGATTTACGGATTACTAAGCTTGAACCCTGAGCTTGGAATCATTGTTAGTGGAATTGTGATCAGCTCAATGATAGGCGCCATATATGCAGCTCCGGCTTTGACCTTAATGGACCGAATCCTCAAAGCTGACCGACGTATCTACAGGAAGGCGTCCTTAGCTTTTAGTCTGTTGCTAGTTTCTGGGCTGGTGTTGCTTGGTACTGGAGAAATCTTCTACAAGCCTTCGCTTCTGATGAGCGGTTCTACATCCTTGGTTCTAACTACCATACTGCTATCAGCCATATTCACCTTCAACCTAATCTTAGGGCTCATCGACCTCGTTAAGAAGCACGTATCCTTAGCGAGAGTCCCTAAAAGAAGGACTCTCGCTAAGGGAGTTTAATCAGCTATAAGATCTATTTTCTTGAACTCAACCGTATCTATCAAGCCCTTGTCAGTAATTCTTAACTCAGGCAGAACAGAAAGTGCAAGAAGGGACATTGTCATGAAAGGAGATGCCATCTCGCAGCCAAGTTCCCTCCATGCCTTTTCCAACTCTTCAACTTTTTCAGCTACATCCTCTATGGGCTGATCGGACATTATCCCAGCTATTGGAAGTTCAACTAAGCCTAAGACACTCCCTTCAAAAACGGCTATCATTCCACCACCTACATCTATGAGCTTGTTTGCCGCCACGGCCATATCCTTGTCGTTCGTACCCACGACAAGCAGGTTGTGACTATCGTGAGCAACGGTAGACGCAACGGCTCCTTTCTTGAATCCAAATCCCTTAA
>QMVZ01000062.1 GCA_003661365.1 Thermoproteota archaeon
AGGGAGGATAAAGTACAACAAAGTGTTCTGTGACTTCTCTCATTGCATACACCATCGATGCCCATAGCTGTCCCTTTGTCGCCCAATAGAGAGCGTTCTCGACAAAACCCCCCTTAAACCATGGTCCAATCCCATAGAGGCCACAAATTACAACCCTGCCTTTGCCTATTTCCCTAACCAAAACAGTAGGTTTTCCTCCTGCTGCTATTACTGCCTCGAAATCTCGAAGATCAGACCCTCCAGTGAACACCACTTGCGCTACAGGGTTAGTTTTTGTCAGATCGTTAGGGGTGTATAGAATGGGGTGATCTGCTACGATTTTGGCCTCAAAATCTTCTGGAAGAGAAGTTCTTAGGTCGAAAAGAACAGTATTTTCACCAGATGTAAAATCTAAAATAGCTCCTCCACTCTCAAGCCATTTCAGAAGTCTCCAATTATTTGACAAGATCCAATCTCTAACATCCTCATGACCAACACCATAATCGAATATTATGGCCGAGAAGTCGAAGGGATTTAATTCGCCGAGGTCTTCAGGCATAACTGCTTGATACCTTATTGAAAGTGCCATCAAATTTGCAGGCATAGAGAATTTGTCTCTATATACTATGAGAACAGGTTTTTTAATGTCTATGCCATAAGTCTGTTCAGATTTTTCAGAAAATGAGGCGCTAGCAGATTCTACTATCCAGCCAATTAGCAACGCGAAAATTAGGAGAATCGTCATTATCCTGGTTGATCTCAAGCTATGAATAACTGGATATAGGCGATTATAATCATAATTGTCTGGATGAGTCTACTGATTAATAGAGATCTCATACCAGTTAAGAGGTTTGTTTCTTTACACCATATCCTTTTTTAGATGCAAGAGCTAGTTGTTCAAGGATCCAAGATGGCTAGAGTAACGATTTCTGTAATAAAGGCAGATATCGGGAGTTTGGCAGGACATCACATCGTTCCAGATCAACTGCTTGAAGTTGCAAGGACTTCGTTAGCAGAAGCTAAGAGGAAGAGGGATATAGTCGACTTTTACGTGACTGCCGTAGGAGATGACCTGCAGCTCATTATGACACACAAGAAGGGAGAGAATTCTCAGGACATACACGGTCTTTCTTGGGAGATCTTTAAAAAAGCAACCAAAGTTGCAAAAGAACTCGGACTTTATGGAGCTGGCCAAGATCTTCTTTCAGATGCCTTCTCCGGGAACCTAAGGGGAATGGGACCCGGATTTGCGGAGATAGAGATTGAAGAAAGACCTGCAGAACCCTTTGTCGTTTTTATGGCTGATAAAACGGAGCCCGGTGCCTTTAACCTCCCTATGTTCAAGATATTTGCTGATCCTTTCAATACAGCGGGCTTAGTAATCTCACCTAGGCTCCACGAAGGCTTCATCTTTGAGATTCTAGACGTTCATGAGGGTAAAGTGGTTGAACTATCAAGTCCCGAGGAGATGTACGATATCCTTGCTCTTATTGGAACTCCCGGAAGGTATATCGTGAGGAGGGTCTACACTAAGGGAGAAAAAGAAGTCGCAGCAGCAGTTAGCACAACTAAACTAAGCCTAATAGCTGGAAAATATGTGGGTAAGGATGATCCAGTTGCCATTGTAAGGGCCCAAAGCAAATTCCCTGCATTGGGGGAGATTTTAGAGCCATTTGCCATGTCTCATCTGGTTGCAGGCTGGATGAGGGGCTCGCATCATGGACCATTGATGCCGGTCTCCCTTACAGACGCAAGACCTAGCAGGTTCGATGGACCTCCAAGGGTCGTAGGCCTAGGATTCAACGTCAAGAACGGCAAGTTAATAGGACCAAGTGATTTGCTTTCTGACGTCTCCTTTGATAGGGCAAGGGCAATTGCAAACGAGATTGCTGACTATTTGAGGAGACATGGGCCGTTTATGCCTCATAGGCTAGGTCCTGACGAAATGGAATACACAACCCTACCAGAAGTCTTAAAGAAGCTACAGGACAGATTTAAGGAGGTAGAGACATAGCTCCCCTTATATTTTTCTTTTACAGTCTAAAAAACATTTTCTAGGTTTAAGACTCCTCTATGTGAATTATTTGAACAGGACATGCAGTAGCGGCCTCATTAATGCATTCTCTAAGGTCCTCAGGTACTAATCCTTCTTCTATCCTATCCTTCACTCTATGTTCTTCCCTAATTTGAGATTTCCCGTCCTCCGAATTCGCTTCAAATACATCTGGACATAACATCCAACAGACTCCATCCATTACACACTCTTCTCTGTCAATATGAACTCTAAAATTCGGCATATTAGTCATAATTCACTCACGCTAATAAAAACGATCCTGCAATTGGCATGTATGAACACAAGGCCCACTCTAGCACTAAGTTAATCAAATTCGATGTGAGTTTTAGCGTTTTATGAGAAAACTCAGAACATCAAGCCTTGACTTACGGTTTAGGGCACAAAAAGCCTTGCTTACAAAAATATAATAGTAAAGCTATGAAACCTCTTAGGGATGGCACCTTGACCAAGCTAGAATGGGAAATAGAGGAAATTAAGGGACTAGATCCCTCTGAAATCCAAAAACTAGGTTTAGATGGAAGTAAACTAGTTAAAATGCTCAGAAAAATGATCGAGATAAGAACATTTGAAGAGAAGGTCGAACAGCTCTATGTCTACAAAGCTGCCTTGCAAGGGGCGGCTCACCTTTATTTTGGCGAAGAAGCAATAGCAGTTGGAGTTTGTTTTGCTTTAAAGGGAGAAGGTTACGTTTTCAGCACACACAGGGGTCATGGCCATGCCCTTGCTATGGGCATTTCTCCAAAGGAAGTTATGGCCGAGTTATTTGGGAAGGTCACTGGCGTTTGTAAGGGTCTAGGAGGATCAATGCATGTCTGCATAGATCCAGAAAAAGGAGCAATGTGGGCTTCTGCAATAGTTGGTAGTAGCGTGCCCATAGCTGTAGGAGCTGGTTTGGCCTTGAAGTATGAGGGAAGACCAGAAGTTGCAGTCGCTTTCTTTAGCGACGGGGCGACTAATACTGGAGCATGGCATGAAGCCCTTAACCTTGCCTCTTTTTGGAAGCTTCCTATCGTTTTTGCATGTGAGAACAACCAATATGCTATATCAATGCCTGCAAGCAAGGCGGTCACATGCGGGAGAGTGGCCTATAGAGCTGTTGCTTATGGGATTCCTGGGATGATCGTTGACGGGAACGACGTTCTATCTGTCTATAAAGCTACGATAAAAGCAAAGGAGCGGGCAAAGAGAGGAGAGGGCCCAACATTAATTGAGTTTCTGACCTATAGGATGAAGGGTCATGGAGTTTATGACAAAGCCGAGTATCGGCCTAGAGAGGAGGAAGAAAGGTGGAAAAAGCTAGATCCCATCTCCAGGTTCTCAAAATTGTTATTGGAATTGGGAGTTATATCTAACGAAGATCTAAAAAGGCTTGAGAATGAAGTCAAGGAGGAGATAGAAGAAGCTGTCGAGTTTTCCAAGAAAAGCGACTTTCCTCCATTCAGCATGCTTGAGGAGGTGACATTTAGATGAGAGAGATCACTTATGCTGAGGCAATAAGAGAAGCCCTAAAACAGGAAATGCAGAGAGACCCAAATGTTTTCCTCCTTGGGGAAGATATTGGAGCTTATGGTGGTGCATTTAAAGTATTAAAGGGCATGTTGGATGAATTCGGTCCAGAAAGGGTCAGAGACACGCCTATTTCGGAAGCAGCGATAGTCGGGGCTGCTATAGGCGCCGCTCTCATGGGATTGAGGCCAGTTGCCGAAATAATGTACATGGACTTCCTGCCCATAGCTACAGAGCAACTGGTGGTTCAGGCAGCAAAGATGTCCTTCACTTCTGGAGGGAAACTAAGAGTTCCAATAGTCGTCAGAACCCAATACAGCTTGGGGAGGGCCCATGCATCACAACACTCCGAGTTCTTTCCCGTATGGTACATGAACGCCCCAGGACTCAAGGTAGCGCTACCTTCTACGCCATATGATGCCAAAGGCATGTTAATAAGCGCCATACGAGACGATAACCCGGTTCTATTCATAGAATGCGGCCTTCTATATAGGAACAAGGGTTCGGTGCCTGAGGAACCCTACGAAGTTCCTTTGGGCTCTGCGGACGTTAAGAGGGAGGGAGAAGATGTCACTGTCGTAGCCGTTTCCAGAGTGGTTGTAGAGGCCTTAAAAGCGGCTGAAGAACTTCAAAAAGAAGGGATAAGCGTCGAAGTAGTAGATCCAAGGACGTTAAGTCCCTTAGACAGGAAAACCATCACAGATTCAGTTAAAAAGACTGGGAGAGCGGTAGTGGCAGCAGACGATCATAAGACAGGAGGGGTTACCGCTGAACTTACAGCGACAATAGTTGAGGGGGCATTTGACTACTTAGATGCTCCAATAGTAAGAGTTGCCTCTCCAGATGTTCCAATACCTTTCTCTCCGCCTTTGGAGAAACAATATATGGTTTGGAGTGACGATATTGTAAAAGCCATCAAGGAGATCGTATGATGGTGATCTGATGAAGAGAGTAATTCTTCCAAGAATAGATCCTGGAATGGAGACTGGCAAGATAGTTGAATGGCTGAAAAAAGTAGGAGATGAGGTTAAGGAAGGCGAACCAATAGTTAAGGTTGAAGGCGAAAAAACGATTTTTTCTGTGGAAGCTCCAGCATCCGGAATCCTAAGGAAGATATTGGCAAAGGAGGGAGATGAGGTTCCTGTCACTGAAACAATAGCTATAATCACGGCTCCTGGAGAGGAAATAGTCGAGGAGTTACCTCCAAAGGAGAAGATTAAGATTTCTCCTGCTGCAAGGAGACTAGCTAAGGAGTATGGTGTGGATATCACAAAAATTAAAGGAACGGGCCCTGGTGGACGAATCGTTAGAGAAGATGTCATTAAGGCCATAGAGGATATGCAGAAAGAGGAAAAAGGTCCTAGAATAAAGAGAGTAGTTAGATTAGAGGGAATGAGGAGAACAATAGCTAGGAAGATGTCCGAAAGTCACAGAACGATTCCGAGTGTGGCCATAGTGACAGAGGTAGACATGACCAAAGCGCTTGAGCTAAGGAAGAGGTTAAAAGAAGAGGGTAGGAAAGTTTCCATTACAGCTATGATAGTTAAGGCTGTGGCCCTAGCCCTAAAAGAGGATCCAATGCTAAATTCCGTAGTTGAAGATGATAGGATAATTGTATACGAGGACGTAAATGTTGGAGTAGCAGTAAGCCTGCCCCAAGGTCTAGTAGTTTCTGTCGTAAAGAATGCTGACAAAAAGTCACTCATTGAGATAAATGATGAGATCGAAAGACTGTCAAGAAAAGCCAGAGAAGAAGGTTTATCTCCTGAGGATGTGGCTGATGGTACTTTTACGGTTTCTAACTTAGGAGCTAAGGATGTAGAGTTCTTTGTGCCGATAATAAACCCTCCGCAGTCAGCAATCTTAGGAGTTGGAACCCTTTCACACCGTCCTGTGGTAATTGAGGGTAAGCTGAGTGTAAAACCAACCTTGCACCTGTCTCTCGTTTTTGACCACAGAGTCGTTGATGGAGTCCCAGCTTCTGATTTTTTGGGGAAAATAAAGAGGAAATTGGAGGACCCAGAGGTTCTTAGGGGCTGAGATACCTAAGGATTTTAAGGATAAAAGGGCTGTTCAAGATCTCTTCTATCATAAGTCACGGGAACTACCCTTAAATTAATGTGGTATCTTGCTGAAAGGTGAGGAGCATGGCAGAACTTGCAGAACATCTGAAATTTAGGATTGAAATCAAGTGGGACGGTAAAACTGGTGCTTCCATGAGAACAGAAAGTGGAAGATCCCTAACAATAGATACTCCCAAGAAGTTCGGAGGATTTGGAGAGGGTGTGTGTCCAGACGAACTTTTCTTAGCCTCCGTGAGCGGATGCGTTCTCACAACTTTCCTTTGGTTCACAAGGAAGAGAGGTGTTCAGATTAAGGATATGAGCTTGGAAGCCGAATCTGATGTAGAGCTCGTTAAAGGAGTGTACTCGCTAAAAGGAATAAAGATAAGAGTTGAGGTAGAAGCTCCAAAAGAGCATGTCGAAGGCGCCAGAAAGTGCTTGGATCTAGCAATAAGGTACTGCCACATTTCTAGGAGCATAGAACATTGTGTTCCAGTAGATGTAGTTGGAGAGGTGTCAACAAGCTGATCTCCATTTATAGCAAGTTTTCCTAGTCCATACCTTACGTAATATTCTCACAACAAATTAGCTAAGCAAGAGACGCGTTGAAACAAAAGACAATAACCTATTCACATTTTACACTTAACTGGAATGATATAAGGACCTTCGGGGATTGATATTGTCTTGGCATCCCTTCCAACGATGTTGTAGGCTATTTCTAAGGCCTCTTCCAAGCTCTTAGCGTGCATTAACTGGAAATTCTCAAGGATTTTCGGTGATATGTTCTCTGTTACTACAATAACTCGTGCCCTTGATAAGACTCTAGCTAGAACTTGAGCTTCCCATTGGTCAAAAACTGGTTCTAAAGCTCTAATTCGCTCTAAGATTTCTTCTGGAGTGCTTGTTCCTTCCACGATCCTAAGAAAATCTTCATGTCCTCCTAAACCATCTCTGCATTCTGACACCATTATTATCACGCCGTTATTTCTAACCACCTGTGCAGCGATATCCATACCCTTAACTGCTTGGTAAATGTCTCTATCGAGGGGATAGCCTCCGTTAGTAGTTATTACTATATCAGCCTCTTCTCTAAAGGGAATTCTAACGTAGTTGTCTAGCTCTCTAACCCCAGCTAAGTGAGCATCAATAGGATTTCCAGAAAATAGCCCTGAAACCCTTTTGTTCTTGTCTAATGTGACATTAACTATAAAATCAAGCTTAGTGCTCTTCATAAATTCCAACATGTCTTGATGAATGGGATTTCCATCTAATATGCCACAACGCGATAGTTGATGTCCTATCATCCTATATCCGTGGTTGTTAAAGATCGCGTCTGCGCTTGCCACGCCAGGAAGCAAGGCCTTTCTTCCTCCGCTGTATCCAGCGAAGAAATGGGGTTCTATAAGTCCAATTGCTATGACAAGGTCGCTGCTCATCACATGTCTGTTGACCTCGATAGGGGTGCCGAAGGACGTTTTTCTTTGTAGATCTATCAGATCTTCAGCGTTCTTTGCTTCGTGATTTAAGACTTGATATCTCTTGGAAACCTCCTTTCCAACTAATTTTTCTTTTTCAGGGTCGGTAACTGGCCTGTGAAGTCCTGTAGCAATTAATATGGTAATCTCTGAATCAGGGCATTCTTCAATTATCGAGATAACCCTTTTCAATAATATTCTCGTAGGACAGGCTCTCGTAATATCAGGGATTATTATCAAGACCCTATTGGCCTTTTTAACAAGCTTAGTGAGAGGTGGAGAATTAATCGGATTCTCAAGGGAATCAAGGATGTTTTGATCCAAGTTTTCTATTACTGGCATTCTTTTTGAAGCCAGTACTTCGCAGCATATCTCAGCCTCTATGGTTTTCTCTCCATAAGGAAAGGAAACTCGCATCTCCTAACATACCCGTGCATCTTATTTTAAACCATGAGGGGTAAAGACGATTTCTTGTAATATCCTTGTTTCTAGGAAGAAAGTAGAGTGTTGTAAGCCTCTAGCATAATTATATCTCAGTTCTCCTAATCCATGAGGTTACATCTCTCCTTTAAGACATCATTCTAAGATTACTGTACATTCTCTCTTTAGAAAGATGGAAGAGGAGCAAAATACCAAATCTAAATCCTATCTTTTTTGTGGGATTTAATTCATAGACTCTCAGAAGCTAGATAGGTTATCAATGGCATGATACTCTTTGATCTCCTCTCAATCTCGCTCTTATCAAGCAGAGAGGGCCCATCTAATTCCGTTGATAAGGAGGCTGCTGCAGACGCTATAGCGGAAGAGGTCTTAAGGTCAATATTTTCCGCTAGGCAGATGGAGAGAACAGCTAGAAATACGTCCCCTGCTCCAACGTCATCTACTACTCTCTCAGGCTTAATAGCAGGTACATAAAGGACTTCCTCTTTATCTGCAACAATTCCTCCCTTCTCACCCATTGTTATGGAAACCACTTGAGCTCCAGTGTTTAAGAACTTCTCTACTCCTTTGCGGAGTTGAGACGTCCCTGTTGCGGTAACACATTCTTCTCGGCTTAAATGAATCACATCGCAAAAAGAACTAGCCTTAAACACCTCCTTATTCCTAGTTAGAGAAACTTCACCTTTAGGGCCAAATTCTCTGATAAAACCCTGTAAATCGATAGCTATAAGACCTCTTGCAATGTTTTTGATCTTATTGATAAGATCTACACTTATCTCCTTACCTACTGAACCTAGGAAGATGACGTGGGCCTTTTCTATCTCCCTTGGAATGTCAGATAAACGCAAGGCAGGAGCTGACTTGGGTCTTGAGAGGACCTCCCTTGAGCCAGATACTTCAACCCTAAACCTTGTACTATGTCCTTCAATCGTTTTTACATGCGAGATATCTGCACCAAGCGAGGAAAGCTTTTGAAGGAAGCTCTTTGGCATGTCTTCCCCAACAACAGAGACTATACTAACTTCCCACCCCATTGAAATAGCAGCCAAAGAACCATAGGCAACGGAGCCCCCTAACCTTTCCCTTAACTTTCTCCCTTCATAAAATACCTCATCGATTGTAAGATGACCTAATGCTAGAAATCTCC
>QMVZ01000063.1 GCA_003661365.1 Thermoproteota archaeon
CTCTTGTAAGGAGGTAAGCAAATGAGCGATTTTGAACCGGTAATAATAGGTTTTTTGTGTAAGTGGTGTGCTTCAGCGGCTGCAGACCTTGCTGGTACCTCTAGACTTCAATACCCCGCCAACCTAAGGCCTATCATGGTCAACTGTTCCGGCTTTATAGACACATCTTACATCCTTAGAGCATTGCTAGAGGGAGCTGATGGGGTGCTAATTGGGGCATGTCATCCCGGAGATTGTCACTATGTGGATGGTAACTTGAAAGCCAGGAGAAGGATAGCCATAATCAAGAATTCGATTAAGGCTCTCTCTCTAGAGCCTGAAAGGATTAGGTTTGAATTCATCAGCACGTCTGAAGGAGCGAAGTTCGCTAGAGTGGTTAGAGAATTTACAGAACAGATCAAAGCTTTAGGACCAAATCCTCTCAAGAGGAATGAAAGATGAAAGGAGTTTTCATCCCTGAAAGGGACCCAAGAGACGCCATCAGATTCATGCTTAGGCAAGCAATGGAAAAGGGGCTTCTAGGAGGGATATTGGGGTATAGGAGGAAGAACTCAGGTCTTATTTATCCCTATCTTTTTACGAGTAAAGAGGAGCTTTCTCAGCTCGTACCAATTTCTCCTGTCATCTCAGGTTACTCCATGGCAACTCTTTCCTCTTGGATTACTACAAATGGTTACAGCGGTGAAAAGATTGCTGTACTGCTGAAGCCATGTGAGACAAGAGCAGTAATAGAACTCAGCAAGTTTGATCAGGTTTCCCTAGAGAACCTTCTGCTCATGACGGTTGAATGTCTGGGAACTTATCACGTTCTGGACTTCATTGACATGATTGAGGGAGGAGAGTCCCCAGAGGAGAGCTTGTTGAAAAGCTACTACAGCAGAGAAGATGATGCCTTTAGGGAAGCTTGTAAGATATGCATGTACTCTAAGGCCCCATATTCAGATCTTAACCTCTGTTTCATTAGTTTAGGAGGAAAGGGTCTTGTAGTAGAGACTTCTAGTGAAAAGGGATATCATTTGATGGAGAAACTTGGTTTCTCAGTTCAGGAATTAGAAGACGAGGCTTTAGAGGTTATTGACATTAGAAAGGAGAGAAGGAAAGAATTTCTTGAGAAGTCTCGTCAAGATCTGGCTGGTCCAGAGAAGATAAACGAATTCTTTCAGGATTGTATTAATTGCCACAATTGTATGGAAGTGTGTCCCATTTGCTTCTGCGAAGAGTGCTTCTTCGACGCTGACAGGTATGAATATGTTACAAGACGATTCCTGAATTGGAGCCCTAAAGAAGGAACATTCCCTCTGCCAGAAGCGAAAATTCAGTTTCATCTAGGAAGGGCTCTTCACATGTCAACGTCCTGCATAACATGCGGCTTATGTCAACAAGCGTGTCCCAAACAAATCAAGCTAAGCGAGTTTTTCATTCTTTTGGCAGAAGAAAATCAAGCCTTATTTGACTATGTAGCTGGAAGAGATCCAGAAGAGAAACCTCCTATAAGAGAGTTCTACGAAGAGGAGCTTGAGGAGTACACGGGGGGAACCTAGATGAGACTTGTACACGTGAAAGCTGAACTAGAGCCAGAAGAGCTTGAGAGACTAAGGCTTTGCACAGCATGTGGAGAGTGTATCGTCGAGTGTCCCGTGTTCAAGGCCACAGGCAACTCGAAGCATTTGCCTGTGAACAAAGGAAGAGCTTTAAGAAGGATCGTGGAAAGATCCCAAGGAATTGTAAGTTCGATACAAGGGCAGGTACCTCTCAGAGAGTACTTCATGAGGAGTTCTGTTTCGAAAGTCTATGAATGCACACTTTGCGGAGCATGTACGGAGCAGTGCAAGTTTGATGTAAAACCTGATGATTTGTGGTATCAGTTTAGGAGGATAATGTACGAGAACGGATTTATACCGGAAGGTATGAAAGTTCTTATCACTGCATTCAAGGAAAAGGGAGATCCCTATGGCATGGGTAGGAAAATGAGACTTTACTGGGCGAAAAGAGCCAAATTAATAGGAAAAATCCCGATAAATCGGAAAGCAAAAACTGTCTACTTTGTAGGGTGTACGACTGCCTTCACGAGAATAAACAGGGTTTCTGCCGTTTCTATGGCTCAGATACTTAATGCTGTAGGCGAGGAATGGACACTGCTTGGTGATGAGGAGGTTTGCTGTGGAGCGCCTTGGCTGATGATAGGGGATGTTAACTCCGCAAAGGAAAGTGCAAAGAGAAATGTTGAGGCTATCGAAAGATTGGGTGCCGAAAGAGTTGTAACTACCTGTCCTACGTGCTTTAAACAGCTGAAAGTAGTGTATCCAAAGCTTTTGGAAAGAGAGCTAGGTTTCGAAGTAATTCACGCTACCCAACTCATTTCCTCGTATCTAATGGATGGAATGCTTAGTCTCAGAGAAGGTATCAGGGAAATTGTCTATCATGATCCATGTGAACTTGCCAGGCAAATGGGAGTGATTGAAGAGCCAAGATTCATACTTACTAAGTTAGGTGTTCTGAAAGAGCTGGAAAAGAGAGGCCTCGAAACCCAGTGTTGTGGAGGAGGAGGTTTTTTGAGGGCTATAAATGAGGAGATAAGCGTTAAGGTGGCTCAACTTAGGGTTAATCAAGCATTAGAAACGGGCGCTGGCATCTTTGCAACCTCATGTCCCTCATGCAAGATGAATCTCTCTGAGGGTGCCAAAGTCCTTAATACTAATATTGATGTTGTTGACCTTGTTGAGGTTGTGGCCCGCAACATTGAGGTGTAGATAACATGTCAGAAGTCAAAGGTTTGGAGGTCGTAGAGAAGGAAAAAGAGGCTAAGATGGTCAGGATCTACATCATGGGAAAGGAGTACCTCGTTCCAGCTGGTTTAACCATAATGAAAGCCATGGAGTACGCAGGATACAGATTCATAAGAGGTTGTGGATGTAGAGGAGGATTTTGTGGAGCATGCTCCACAGTTTATAGATTTATCGATGACTACAAGCTCTACACGGGACTGGCTTGCCAAACGAAGGTTGAGGATGGGATGTATCTAACCCAGCTTCCATTTGTGCCTGCAAACAAGGCAATCTACGACTTGGATAAGATCAAACCAACTCCAAACATCTTGCTGAGATATTATCCAGAGCTAGCGAGATGTGTTAGCTGTAACACGTGTACAAAGGCATGTCCTCAAGACATAGAAGTTATGTATGCGATACAAGCAGCTATAAGAGGCGATATAGAGGAAGTCGCTAACCTTACCTTTGACTGCATTCAGTGCGGTCTCTGCACCATAAGATGTCCAGCCGAGATCCAACACTACCATGTGTTTCAACTTGCAAGGAGGATATACGGGAAATATATTCAGCCAAGAGCAAAACACCTAGAGGAGAGGATTAAGGAGATCGAAAGCGGGAAGTACGACGAGGAAATGGAGAAGTTGATGAAGATGAGCGTTGAAGAGCTGAAAAAGCTCTATGAAAACAGGGGGAGGATAGAGGACTAGAGGTGATGCTAAGTGTCTGAGTTTGAACTGATAAGAGGCTATCCCAAATACATGAGGGAGAGTATTGAGCTAGTTGAGGAAACAAGAGAGAGAAGGTTGAAGGAAGAGTTTAGACATCTTAGCTTGGAGGAAAGGGAGGAACTCCTGAAGAAATACCACCCAGATCATAAAGAGGGGACAAAAAGACCGTTGAAGATAGGACCCAACAAGGGGATGATAGCCCCTCATGAGGTAATCGATTTGCTTGAGGCACATCCATTGATCAAACCTGAGCAAATAGATCTATCTCAGGTTGATTACGAGACAGACATCCTCATCATTGGAGGTGGAGGGGCGGGAATGACAGCTGCTCTTTGGGCTGTCTACAGTGGAGTCTCTCCTGAAGACATACTCATCGTTACGAAATTGAGGTTGGGTGACTCAAATTCAGTTATGAGTCAAGGAGGTGTTCAGGCAGCAGATAGACCTCCAGACTCACCCACGAGGCATTTCTTGGATGTAATGGGGGGAGGTCACTTTGCAAATGACCGCCAGCTTGCTAGAACCCTTACAATGGAAGCTCCGTACATGATGAAGTGGTTAGAGGAACTTGGCCTAATGTTTGACAAGGATGAGGAGGGGAACATGATCGAACTATGGGGCGGTGGGACAAGCTGCAGAAGGATGCACTCATGCAAAGACTATACAGGTATGGAGATAGTAAGGGTTTTGAGGGATGAGATAAGGAATAAGGGGATAAAATGCGTTGAGTTCACTTCTGCTGTAGAGCTGATCACAGACGACGAAGGAAAAGTAGCAGGTGCTGTGCTTCTCAACATGGAGAGCGAAGAATACTCTATAGCAAAAGCAAAGGCCACGATTTTAGCTACAGGGGGTTTTGGAAGGCTTCACATACAGGGATTTCCAACCACAAACCACTACGGAGCTACAATGGATGGAGTTATCTTGGCTTATCACGTTGGGGCTTTGTTGAGAGACCTAGATGCCACTCAATACCATCCAACAGGGGCTGCATATCCTGAACATATCGTTGGCCTCCTTATCACAGAAAAAGTCAGAGGCGGCGGAGCTCAAGTAGTTAACAAGTTTGGAGAACAATTTGTATTTCCTCTGGAACCTAGAGATGTAGAGGCGGCCGCCATAATAAGGGAGTGTTGGGATAGGAATAACGGGGTAGAGACTCCCACTGGAATGAGAGGCGTTTGGCTAGATACACCTATGATAGACCTTATCAGAGGGGAGGGTGCTTTCAAGAAGATGTTTCCCGCGATATTCAGGATGTTCAGCAGAGTTGGGATAGATCCAACGAAAGATCCAGTTCTAGTGTTTCCAACTTTGCATTACATGAACGGAGGTATTGTGATAAATGAAAGATGTGAGACTACCGTTCCAGGACTCTTTGCTGCCGGTGAAACTACAGGAGGAGTTCACGGGAAGAATAGGCTCATGGGGAACTCCATACTGGACTATCTGGTCTTTGGAAGAAGAGCAGGTATTAATGCAGCTAAATACGTCAAAAACGTTAGAATTGGTAAATTGACTTTAGATCATGTGAGAAGATATGAAAGATGGCTTGAAGAAGCTGGCATCGAAACTGAAAGAAGAGCTCCGCTGATCTTACCGGATTATAGAGGGAAGAAAGTGCTCATGAGGAGAATAGATGTTTTGTAGGTCATTAATAGTGAATCAGCAGCTATATTTATTGCTTTTATAATCATTATCGGGCTTCCAGCAACACTGTCACAGCTGACATAGGCTTATTCAATTGTCACAATATACGGAAACAGTTATTATTGAACCTGCTACTGATTACGTTGAATATGAAATCAGTAAGCAGGAGAGAAGTTGGAGAAAAGATAACAAGTCTTATCAGTAATTCGATAAAGTTGGCTCTTATTCTAGTTTTTCTCTCCTTCTTAAGGAGACAGCTTCAAGATAGTGTTGTAGAGGCCTTTAACCTTCAAATACCCTCTAAACTGATCGTTGATGCTATAAGGCTTGCAGCAATAGCATATTTTGGACAAAAAGTCGTTGTGAGTCTTTTATTTCTTCTTAATATAATATCTGACAGATTGTCTAAAATTCTCGGTTTCGAGGAGACAGGAGGTCTTAAGAGAATTGGTAACGACATAATCTATATGATAGGCCTTTTACTTGCTTGGTTTGGCCTGTCACCTCTCTTTGCCTTTCTTCCCGGCAAGATCTTAGGAACCATTCTTTCAGTTGTGTTTTTGATACTAGCTGCTCTAATCGTTTATGATGCCCTAAGAACTGGTTATGATCTGTTTAAAGAGAAATTCGACAGGTTTGTTAGCCAAATAACTTTCTTGATAACAGGTATACCAGAGGAGGGGGAAAGTAAGCCTGATCAGAAAAAGGGCCAGAGGAATAGGTAAAAATTGGCGACTATCAGTTGTATTATAGTTATTGGAATTCCTACTTTCATGAAATCCAATGGAGAGAACTTAGGGTCCTCCCTTTCCAATATACTTATGGCTACCACAGAAGGAGGAGATGCAAAATAAGTTAAGCTTCCTCCTATGTTTGCTCCTATACCAGTTGCCCAAGCTAGCTTAAATAAAGGTATTTGAGAGGTTTCAGCTGCTTTTCTTATTACCGGTAGGAGGGTTAAAGTTACTGGGATGTTATCTATAAGTCCGCTAGATATTCCGCTTACCCAGAGCGTTGCGGAGAGCGAGATTATTGGGTGTTGTCGGTATAATGGCGTAACAACTTTTGCCAAGATATCTAAGGCTCCTGTTCGCTCCATAGAGCCTATGATTATGTAGAACGCTCCTAAGAAGAAGAAAACCCCCCAATTTATTGATCTGAAAAGTTCTTCAGGTTCTGTCACCCCAATCCAAAGCATTATTACAGCACCGCCCAATGCAACAACATCTAATGGAATTCCCGTCTTTTCATGCATAAAGAAGAGAGCTATGGTTGCAAAGAAGATTACAGTTGATCTAATCAAAATCCCCTTATCTTTGACTGCCTGCCATGGATCCAAAGAGGACATATCTATCTCTCCTTCTCCTTCTTCTATCAGATTTGCTGTCTTCAAACCAACTAATGTCGTAACGAAAACAACCAACAAAGACAGTGGAAGAGTGGTTCTCACAAATTGAGAAAAGGTGAAACCGAACTCTGATGCAAGAATAAGGTTAGGAATTGAGCTTATCATAAGACCTATTGAACCTGCATTGCAGGCTATGGCTTCATACATGATCCATGTTCCAAGTTTTAGCCTTAGTGACTTGGCTATTGAAGCAGTTATCGCGCCAATTATGAGCATAGCAGGTAGATTAGGTATAGAGGTTGTTAGTATGGCTGTTAGAAACATGAAGGCTGAAAAAAGTATTTTTGGACGATTTCCTACGAGTCTAACAACCCATAAGCCTATGAATTGGAAAAGACCCGACTTAGCCAGACCCTCCATCAAGAGGAGAATACCTAGGACCAGCCTCAGGGTCGGGCCATCAATAAACTGCGTGAAGGCTTCTTCTGGTGTGAAAATATCGTAAATAAAGGAGCCAAAAAAGATGGTTAGAGCAGCACCTATCATCGCAGCCACTACCATGTGGTACTTCTCAACAATCAAGGCTACGATCGTGAGAAGAAATATGAGTAGCATTGGGGTTTGGACGGTTTGAGGGACCAATTTGATTACCCTTCTATCTCTCTTTTGCCCTTAACATATGATATAACCAGATCTTCCACCATCTTTTTGAACTCTGGATCTTTTTCTAATGCTTTAAACTCCTCATCCGTGATTGATTCAGGCTTGTGTATTTTTATCCTAATAGAGATGCGAATAGCTCTTTCAACATCGTTTTTTAGCTTATCATATTCTTCTATGAGAGAATCAATTCGTTTGCTCTTTTTCTTTTCTTCTTTAGACTTCACCTACAACACCCTCTTTCTATGTATAGGGATTGTGGTTCAATTTATGATTGGTTCTTCCTCTCTTCTCCTTGGAAGGTCCCATATGACATATAGTAAATCAATGGAAGGGCCATTAAGGAGACCTCCGCTCCTCTCCTAGTCAGCTTGTATGTGCTCCTTATTGGAGGTCCAATTGTTACATTTCTTTCAACGTAACCCAGCGATTCTAGGGATTTCAGCTTGTCTGAAAGGCTTCTTGAGCTTATTTCCAGTAATCTTTTGATCTCATTGAATCCCAACGGTCCCATAAATAGGAGAACGTACAGTATCTCAAGAACCCATCTTTGTGAAAGGAGGGAAAAACTGGGCTTCAACCCTTTGAGGGCGTTCCTTATGTCTTCTATACCTAATTTCTCTCTTGTAACCATTTGACGGAGTGTCTCCTCTATTCCATCCATAGTCTGTCTTAACTTCCTCTCGATGGCTATCCTAATATTTTCATCCATTTTCATGGTGCAGCAAACCTCACTTAGTTTTACCCTTCATACTTCGCACTTTATAGGTTTCATCTTACACTCTGATTTGATTTTGGCATTAGGTGTGAAGAAGAATGAAAAATAAGTGCGACGTGCTGGTAGCCGGGGGAGGAATAGCTGGTTCTCTAATGTCTTATCTCTTGGCATCCAAGGGATTTGATGTGATCACGGTAGAACAAAAGCACAAAGATGATACAATGAAGGTTTGTGGTGATGCCATAGGTAAGCATCACTTCGACAGGATTGGGATCCCTCATCCCTCTGGAAAAGAGCTCGTGGGAGTCTTCAAAGGAGTAAAAGTCGTTGCACCAAATGAAAAGGATGAGATTATAGTTGGTGGAGAAGGATACGCTCTTAACAGGCCCATATTTGTCAAAAGGTTGCAGAAAATGGCATTGGATGCTGGTGCTAATCTTCTTGATAGACATGCTGTTTTAAGGCCGATTACAGATGGAACATGGCTTAAAGGGCTTCAAATAGTCGATTTGAGAACTAAAGAGAGGAAAGAAATTGAAGCAACTGTTACCATAGATGCAACAGGAGTTTCGGCCGCTGTAAGGAACAAG
>QMVZ01000064.1 GCA_003661365.1 Thermoproteota archaeon
CCTTGATTCATGGAACTCCTCAAGCGTTATCTCAACTGATGTAGGCTCTTCTAACACCTCTTCTATGCTTGGAACTGGCTCAACTATGAGTTTTCCATCCTCTATCCTGTAGATGACCTTGGTATACGGCCTTAGACCTAGCTTTTCCCTAATCTCCTTCGGTGGGAATAATTCACCCTTCGAACCAACTCGACTTTCTATCATTTTTCGAATTCACCGGATATTTTCGGTTATTTCGGATTTATAAAGTTCGTCGAGCCGTGAGGAGAATGGCTTAGGAGATAATTAACTGACAGATCAAAGAGAATCAGGTGCTAACTTTACAATATACCGATGGTTCCCAACCCTTGACCACGGAGGCTCACCGCAGGAGATAAAGCCTAAATAAAATGCCGAGAAATTGTTTCTGATGAGAAAGATAGCTTTCCTAGTGCCTACTGCTGCTACAGGTAAGCTTTCCGGAGAGCTTGCGAGAAGGGAGAAAGTGTTAAGATCAATAGCAAGTCCAGGCACGCAGATAGACATATTCGGACTTGAGATGGACCCTGAAAAAAGCTACTTGGACGTAATTGAGTCGGAATATGATGCCTCCATGGATGTTCCAAGGACGTTGGAATGCGCGATTGCTGCAGAGAAAGCGGGATATCAGGCCCTCATTATCTCATGTGGAGGAGACCCCGGAGTAGTTCCCTTGAGAGAGGTCGTTACAGTTCCTATAATCCCCCCAGGAATGGCCGCTAAACACGTCTGTTCTATGCTCGGCAGGAGGTTCTCAATCCTAACGACAGGTAGTGGCCCATCAAGGAGGACAGAAATATACGAGAGAGATGGCTTGCTGAAGCTTGTATCCATACATCCTATAGGACTATCAGTTTTGGAGGTGAGGAGAGAGAAGGAGAAGGCACTTGAAGCAATGATAAGAGAGGGAAAAAGAGCGGTTAAAGAGTTTGGAGCAGAATTAGTCACGTACGGCTGCATGAGCATGGGCTTCCTCATGGTTGATGAGGAGCTAACTGGAGAGATAGGGGTCCCAGCGGTCAATCCCGTTAAGGTATCGGTCAAGATGGCTGAGATGTTCATAGATCTTGGGATTACACATAGCAAGCTTGCTTATCCGTTTCCAAAAAGCTTGCGTTAGCTGTTCGTTGCTAAAAGTAACGATGACTCTTTCCAAGGAAGGGTAATTGGTACCTCTATTGTTAAGAGCAATGGGGTCCTATGAACGACTAAACTAAAATAATTTAGCCGATAAAAGATGCGGGGAAGCTAATTTGAGGATAGCTGTTATAGGGGCAGGTCTTATGGGCCCCGCAATTGCAAGCGATTGTATCGAGTGTACTGAAGTTGAGCAGATCCTCCTTATCGACATTGATGAGGATAGGCTCGATGCGGCTGCCAGGAAACTCGGCAACCCTGAGAAGTTAGAGGTTCTGGTTGGAGATGTCAGGGACAGGCAAAAGATGGTTTCTGCTCTAAAGGGATGTGATGTCGCTTGTATAGCCCTCCCTCGTTGGTTAAATGTCGAAGCGGTCTGGGATGCGATTGAGGCAGGTGTAAGTGCTGTAGATCTCTCAGGGCCTCCTAGAAAGGATTGGGTTTCGATTGATAAGGCTGCCAAGGACGCCGGAGTGACCATCATGCCTGGTTGCGGTGTGGAACCAGGTTTGACCGATTTGCTTGCTGCCTATGGCATGGACATGCTTGACAGGGTTGAGGCCGTTGAGATCTGGTGTGGAGGTATACCTCAGGATCCAAAACCACCGCTTAACTACAAGATAGTTTTCGGTGGTCGATATTTGCCTCTGCGCCCTGGCATGGTGAAGGTGATCGAAGATGAGGAGGTTAGGGAGGTTAAACGCTACACGCATGCTGGCTTCATCGAATTCGAGGGGATAGACAAAACGCTTGAGTGTTTCTACGATGGATTTCCAGAAACGCTCTACGAGTTGGAGAAGTTCAAAGACGTCAAGAGATGTAGCGAGAAGACGGTGAGGTATCCAGGCTACAGCGAGAAAGTGAGGTTCCTAGAGGAGTGTGGCCTCCTAAGCAGGGAGCCCATTGAGTTCGAAGGTAGGAAGATAATTCCCTTTGAGGTCTTCAGCAGGATAATCTACCCAAAGGTGAAGCTCGAAAAGGGAGAGAAGGACATTACAGTGCTAAGGGTGATGGTGGAAGGGGTCAAAGACAGTAAGAAGACCCGCTATAGGTTTGACATGGTTGACTTTTACGACGAGGAAAAGGGATTTACGTCTATGGCGAGGACAACTGGCTACACGGCAGCTATCATTGCTAGGATGGTAGGCAGAGGAGAGATAGTGGAAAGAGGACTGGTTCCACCTGTAAGGGTGATAAGGGGAGATCTCTTCCTCAGGTTAATGGGAGAACTCAGGGAAAGAAGGGTTTCAGTTAAGCAAGTGGTTACAACATCAAGCACTCTTTGAATTGGTTGGCAAGGACTAAGATTATTGTTGCTCTAAATAAATGGTGGCCGAACTAACAGGACCGCTTAACCTTTGATAACATGTCTCTTTGATGTGACTGGTTGGAAATTCCACCCAGCCCTTTCAACTACTTCAATTATGGGTCCTCTAATCTCGTTTACGTGTCTGATGGTCTTGTTTTCTGGTCGCTTTAAACTCGTTAGAACCAGAATCGGAACATCTAGCTCGTAAACACGAAATCAAAAAGGTCTTTTAATGGCTTTTCAGGGTGGGGCTATGAAATCCATTATAAATGTCAAAAGGAGAGATAAGAGAGGCAAAAAACAATTAATTCGTCTAAAGCTCATATCTCCATCTTTTTAGAAGAGATTAGGATGAACTTACTTCTCCCTTAATAAGTCTCCTTAGCTCTCCCATCTCCTGACATACAGCAAAGTAGCTGATCAATACACCAAACACGAATCCCAAGAGGAACCCAATCATATTATGGACCTCCCTGTAAGCTCAGGGGTTGGTTATATGTAATAATTCCAATTTAATAAAATTTTCGAGAAAATAATCGTTCCAACTAATCCCGTAGGATTCCTGCCGAGTTTCACTAAACAAAAAGAATGGAGGAATCCGTTTACTCCTTTATAACCTTAGTAAAGGCTTCCCTAGGTATGAATAACGCAAATAATTTGGATTACTCTTATATAAACTCTTATCATTTTATATTTCACAGAAACAACACGCGACTAACTTCATCGCTCCTAGAAAGCTCCAAATTGAGCATATCTCGACTGATGCGATCTTCTCAATGAAGATAAAAATTTTTCACTTCACACATTCTTTCAATTACCCTTTGAAAGCCTTTTAGTTAATGCTGGATCGAGTATAAAGGGAGGAAGTCAGGTGAAGATTGGTATTGCTGGTTTACGCCATGAGACTGTGACATTTTGGCCGGGCTTCACTGACCTTGATGAATTCGAACGCGTCGCATTCCACGGTGAGCAGGTCATCGAGGCAAGGCGAGGCACTAACACAGCAATAGGAGGCTTCATTGATGTTTGTGAGAAGGCTGGAGTGGAGCTATTTCCAGTATGTGAGGTTCCGGGGGGCGCTACAGCTACTGTCAGGGATAGAGTCTATGATTTCTATGTTAGTGAGATGAAAAGGGAGTTTGCAAAGGTAGCTAACGAGTTAGACGGAATATTGCTCGCGCTCCATGGTGCGATGGTCACGGAAAGCCTTCAAGACGCTGAAACCCATATAATTCGTGAGATAAGGCAAGTTATAGGCTATGAAAAGCCGATCATGGTGACCCTTGACCTTCATGGGAACTTGGATCCTTTGATTTTGAAGGAGGCAACTGCTGTTTTCGGTTACCAAAGCAGTCCTCATGTGGACATGGGAGAAACCGGACGTAGAGCTGCTAGAACCTTGTTAGCTACTCTAAGCGGGGAGATAAAACCAACAACTGCCATTGTAAAGCCTGGCCTTGTAGTTCCGAGCGTTTTCAGCGCCACTACTGTTTCTCCAGCCAAGGATATAATAGCTCGATTGCGTGAATGGGAACAGTATCCGGGCGTCGTCGATGCCTCTGTGTTCTTCGGGTTTGCTTGGTCAGATGTTCACCAACTAGGCATGTCAGCAGTGGCTGTGACTGACGACGATCCAGAACTAGCTGAAAGGGTTGCCAATGACCTGGCCCAACTAGCTTGGGAAAATCGTAGGGCCTTAACAAGGGGAGAAAACTTGTATAGCGTAAAGGAAGGGGTTGAACTCGCAATCAAGAAGGCTAAAAAGGCGTCTAAGCCAATTATAATCCTTGACCATGCTGACCGCACGGGAGATACCACATTCGTCCTACGTGAACTTCTTGCTCAAGGGGCCCAGAATGCTGCAGCGCCCTGTTTTGTCGATCCAAAAGCGGTTGAAGTATGCAAAAAAGCCGGCGTAGGCAGCGGTGTTGAGCTCGAAATCGGAGGGAGCACTGGGTGGCGTGATGGTGGTCCTCTTAGGGTTAGTGGCAAGGTCCTTTGGGTTGGAGAGGGCAGGTATATCTGTTCTGGTCCTATGTGGAAGGGCTTGGAAATAGATCTAGGACCTACTGCGATAATTAAGGCCGATGGGGTCTGGATTCAGCTTATAACATTCAAACACTCGCTAATTAATGAGGATCCGTTTACAAAATTCGGTTACAAGGCCAGTGACTTTGACATAATTGTCACAAAATCCAAAACCCACTTTCGAGCTGTTTACGAAAAAGTAGGCGAGGAAATAATAATCGTTGATGCTCCTGGCCAATGTCCCGCTGATTTGAGCGTATTTAATTACAAGAACGTTCCTCCTGGGGTCTACCCAATCACAAGAAAGTAGCGCCAATTTCCATTTAGAATCTCTGGGAGTCCTAGAAAGAATCAAAGCTCGCTTCGCAGATTAAACCTTACATCAAGCTCCTTTCCTGCAAAAATAGAGATCCTCTCCAACTCCTTGATCACCTTCTCAACGACGCTTTCTTCTGCGAATTCTTTTCTTATGACCAGTTTCTCCGCAATCATTTTCGGAGAACTAGAATAAAGCTGTAAAGTCAGTTCTCCAATTATTTCATTGCTAAACAGAATTGCTGGACGAAGATACTCTCCTTTGCTCAGCTGTGGGTATCTCCACCTAAATCCAAACGTGCGTTCTAGCCTCTTGTAATACCCAAGCAGCAAGACATCATCATTGAAGAGGATCCTTACGAGCCCTGGTTCTTCAGGAGAGGTTTCTATGCTGCTTAAGGATTCAAGGTCCTCCGATAGCAACCACTGGGTGTGGGCTCTCCCTTCAACCACTACCTTAATCACCTCTCCTTTTTCATGTAGAGAATTAAGGATGTTTCTCGTCTCTTTTACAGCCCAACCACAGAGCTCAATAAGGGATGGTTTCTGTAGAAGGAAGCTATTTCTACGATGTTAGATGTTGAGAGGCCGAACTCCTTAACTAGGTAAAGGTGAAAGGTACTAAAAACGAGCCAAAACCCGACGATGACCCAATATAAGCGGCTCAATGCCCTTTTACGAAGGACTGAGACAAGATCATTTATCTCAATCTCTTAGATTTAACAAGGGCTTTAACTCTAAAACAGCTTCACTCAGTCTTTTCATAGAAAAGATTATTGAAAACCCACTAACGAACCCAAATGCGCTTGTGAGCAGCCATTCTATATCAAAGAGAAACCTAGTTACATTATCCAATAAGAAGGCCAATGCCAGTCCTGTAAGGTAGGTAGCAGCGGTTATTGCACAAACCAAGGCTACTGGGAGGTTCTCAACTTGGATGACGTGTTCTCTACCCAAAAAGACAACACATCACCTTTTGCATCAATCAATTTTCAAATTTAATCTTATAGATCCCTCTAGATTGGACAAAAAGAAAGGAAAGAAGCCCACAAGATTCTGGCATCGTTTCGTCTAAAGGCCCCGATGTTCAATTATTCAAATCAATGCGGGATCTCAACAGCTTTTCATAGGTTGATGTAGGACATGCGACTGCAAAGAAGATATGCATTAGCGAACTAGCGCATTTCACCTTCTACTTGTTATTCTTCTGGAGAAATGTTTTTGAGAAGCACTTCTATTTCTCCAGCTATTTTCGAACCCACGTTTGGGAGAACTTTTAGGCCCTGCAACCCCTCTTCTTCATATATCTTCCTTACGTCTTCCTTCAATTCATCCAAGGTCCATGCTGCTTTCCTATATGCCCAGACCTTGTTCTGAGATGCGTTCTGGATTTCAAGCCTGTAAGTCTTCTCGAAGAGATAATTAGCCACTGCCTTGTTAGTTCTTAATTCCTTAGGATAGATGTGAATTGGTCTCTTGAGCCTATCGTCTAGTCCAAGCTTGTTACAGATCTCCATAACCTTCCTTCCTAATTCGCTTTGGTGCTCACGACTTGGTGTGTCTGATAGAGATGAACTTTTACCCGAGAAAATCCTTAATGTTGGACCTACTGCCTCTGGCTTGAATTTCCTAAGGAGAGATAGGTAGTGCTCCGTAAGCGGGCTTCCAAGTGTTAGACCACCGCCAATTACGTAGCTTCCTCCGTGCTGCTTGGTCTCCTTAACGACCTCCTCGATATTCTCTTCATCATCGTAAACGAAAGGGAGGGCCGGTATCAGGGCCGTTCCTGTTTTTATGCCAGCCCTACTTATCTCTTTCATAGCCTCGAGCCTTCTCTCCGGAGGAGGAGCCTTAGGCTCCCAGAACCTCAGATCTTCCCTCAAGCTTATTATGCTGAAAGTTACGCAGGCCCAGGACTTCTCGTTTATCTCCTTTAACAGATCAAGATCCTTTGGGATGAGATCAGACTTCTCGTTCATGTGGACTGGAAATCCCAGATCAGCGCAGATCTCTAACATCTTCCTTATCAGTCCGTATTTTACCTCAACTGGCTGGTAGTAGCCCAACATTATTATGTCCCTTTCAACCCTCTTGAGTTCTCTCGAAAGGAGAAGTGGAGCGTTCACTTTCACCTTAATGACTTCGTAGAACTCCCAGTCTTGTCTGAAGTACTTCCTTGCCCTATAGTAGCAGTACTCGCACCCGTATTCACAGCCAACATAGGGGTTTGCTGAGTACCTGTTCCAGTACCACCCACCGTCGCAGTGCTTGTATACGTTTAGCACTTTCTTGGGCTTGTACTCCAGGTATCTAGCCATGAATCATCTCCCCTGCTTCTTTGATTTCTCGTCAACTATTTCCCTAAGGCGTTTGAATCTTTTGTCAGATTTTCTTCCCTTTCTGGTCTTATCGCTTCCATTAAACGAACATCAGCTTCCAAATTTGACATCTCGGCTTATTTCCTCTAAGTACTTCAGATCGTCACTGCTTAAGTCTATTTCTGAGGCAGCTATGGCCTCTTCTAGGTGAGACAGTTTCGATACGCTAATTATGGGTATGATAGGTAAGCCAAGAACTTTCTCCATGTTAATAGTCCAAGCTAATGCCAGTTGAGCTGGTGTTATTCCCTTTTCATGGGCAAAATTCATGAACTTCAACAGGAAGTCCAACATGCTATCGGTGAAGTACTTCTTAGCTATCCATTTCATGTAACTTGCCCTTGATAGCTCAGGAACTCTCCACTTTCTTTTTTCCTTATCCACATACTTACCCGTTAGGACTCCTTGAGCTAAGGGGGAGTACGCAACAAATCCCAGCCCATATCTTTTGGCCACAGGTGTGATGTCAGCTTCTACCTCCCTTTCCACCAAGTTGTATTTATATTGCAAGGCAGTTATCGGTTCAAGCCCATAACGCTCTGCCAGCTCTATATACTCAACCAGACTTATGGCTGGAACGTTACTAACCCCCATATATCTTACTAAGCCTTGCTCAATTAGAGAGGTGAAAGTGCGCATTATCTCAAGTTTGGGAGTTTCCGGGTCGTCCCTGTGCATGTAGTATATGTCCACGTATTCCATTTGGAGCCTTCGAAGGCTCTCCTTTATCTGCCACATCACGTGCTTACGGCTTAGGCCCTCCCCATTTGGGCCAGGTGACATCCTTCCAGCCACCTTCGTGGCTACAACCCATTCCTCCCTGTCATACTCCTTGAGAAGTTGGCCTAGGAGCTTTTCAGCATACCCAACGTGGGTTAAGGGAACTGGAGATATGCCTCCATGGTATCGGTTAGCTGAATCTATGAAGATAAGCCCGTTATCATAGGAAACCTTCAGGACCTTCCTAAACTCGTCTACATCTATCTTATAAGCTCCAGCCTCATCTACTTCACGCAGCCTAGGCAAATGCCATGTTCCCAAAGATATTATCGAAACCTTAAGTCCTGAATTTCGAGATAACTTTACGTACCTCAAACCTTTCATCACCGCACCTCACTAAAGCCAAA
>QMVZ01000065.1 GCA_003661365.1 Thermoproteota archaeon
CTTCAGGGCTTTTTCCTTTGTTCTGAATAGAATTGAGGATTATAACATGGCTCTAGAGACAAATCTATCAATCCCTAACATTTGTTGCTTGGATATCGAATTGAACGAGACAATGAGCTTGGGAGAGTTGTTGAACATTAGCTATTCCTTGGCTTTAGAAGCTAACATGCTTGTAAGCGAGGGAAATTATTCTGATGCCTGTTTGTTGATAAAAAAGGCGTTAAATCTCCTTAAATCAGTTCTTGCGGCAATCCATAAAACTCAGAAGTTAAACCTAACTGCTACGCCAGTTGGAGTGATGATAAGGCTCCAGGTTGCATTTGAAAGACATAAGAGACTACTCACAAAGATAAACCTGAGCATTCAAAGGCTCCAAAACCTTAGCAAACTGAACATAACTTTGGTGAGCTGTATCTAAACATATCCACAATGTTAGAAGAAGGGTCTAAAGTCGCAATGAGCAATGCGAGCAAGGCAGCTAAAATCCTGTCGGAGGCTAACAAGGTAATTGCAGAGATAAAGAAGGAGATAGTTGAGTCCTCCCAGATTGCCAAGGTAGAAGAGATGTTCAACAGGACCTTATCCAAACTCAACCTGACTGTTGCACCAGAGGAGATTTCTTCAATGATTTCCAACCTTACAGAGGAGTTCAACAGAGCTAAATCTCAGGGAGATGTGAAAAAGGCTAAAGAAGTTCTTAAAGAGATCAAAAAAGCAGTAGCTCGTGCTAAAAAGGAGATTAAAGTTAAAGCAGGGCAAAAAGGTGTAAAAGGATCAAAACCACCAGAAGCAACACCTCCTCCCGGAGAAAACTCGTCAAAAGTAAAGGATAAAGATGAGGGTGAAAGCAAAGGCAAGGGTAAAGGTAAAGGCTGAAAGACTATTTCAAATCGGATAACAAAATTTTTTTGCAAGATGATTCAAAACTTCTTACAGAATGAAAAAGCTACCATTCCTACTACTATTACTCATCACAGTTCATTGCTTGCCATGTGCCTCTCAAGAAATTGAAATAGAGAATTTAATTCTCCTTGTTTTTGAAGATGGGTTTGTAGAAGTTTCTTATCTAGCTAAGCTCACAGGAGAGGAGATTGAGGTAGAGCTTCCCTTAATAGGAGATCCTGAGGAAGGATTTATGATTGTTACAGATGAAGACGGACTCTTACTCAACTGCGAAATTGAGGACGAAAAAATTGTAGTTGAATCCCTTGGCGCTGAGTTGGTAAACGTGACCTATCACACGAAGATGATTACTAAAATGGAAGCGGGAATATGGACTTTAAACATAACATCGCCTTCCAACCGGACCACGATAAAACTGCCAAAGAACTCAATAATTATGGGCTTAAGCAGTATACCTACATCTATCTCTAAAGAAAACGGAAGAACCGTCTTAATATTTGACGTTAAGGGCATTATTTGGACGAGCTACGTGATTGAGTTGAAGCCCACAACCTCTTCTCCGGTGAAAACCTCTCCCTCTTCCTCGGAACCAGAAACCAAGGAGGAGGGCTTTTTCACCTGGTTTGTCCCAGTATTTGCGGGGATGGTTTTCATTTCATTTCTGCTTATAATCAGCTTAAAGAAACCTAGAAAAGTATCTGTGAAGATAGAGGAACTACCTTATGTTGATAGACTTATAATAGATGAGCTTAGAACAAGAGGAGGAAGTGCATTTCAATCCGAGTTAATAAAGGCTCTTGATCTACCAAAAACAACGGTATGGCGGCATTTGAAAGGCTTAGAGGAAGAAGGATTGATAGAGATTAAGAAAATTAGGGGGATGAACTACGTAAGACTGAAAGAATTTAAATAGAAACGAAATTTCTAATTCATTTGTCTTATCAAGCAGGCAGTACCATCCCTGTATTTTATCCTGATTAGCTGAATAATGCGTCTATCTTAGTTCTTTCTCTGTTGAGAGAACACCGCCCTGTCTCAAGAGGGAAATGCCGGTCAGAGGTCCTATTACTTCGATTAAGACTATCTTGTCGGGATTATCTAGGCTTACCTTTCTGTCTATTTTTGAAGCGGCGGCTTCTATGATTTCCATTGTTTTAAGATCCGTGTGTCTCTTCTCAACAGTTATCCTAAAAGTCTCTTCTTCTCCAATTTTTTCTCCAAGTTCACTTGCAACTCTCGCAATTTCACCTAGGTCCGTCCTCACAATTTTCTGAATAGGGATCGCTCTTTTGATATAGAGAAAGGAAACAGGTCTTTCTTTTAAGAGATCTCTCAGCTTATTGATGGCCTCTACAGGATCAATGCTCGTTTTCGCAGTAAGAAGGCCTCTTACATTTGTTTTCTCTACAATAGGGTTAGGATCCCCTATTTGCTTTAAAACAGCCAGAGTTTCAATCCTAGCATCCTCTTCTTGTCCTCTTGAGCAGGTAATTATGAGGTTAAAGTCCTCCAGCAACTGCATACACCCACGATCTTGGAGTCATGTGGTCTCTTCTAACGCTTCTCTGGCTAGTTCGATCATTCTCTGAGCAGCTCTTATATTAGCTTTAACCTTTGCTCTTCTTCCGGCGGAGAGAGATTCCTCTGCCTCTTCTAACAGCTTTTCTGCCCTTTCTAGCCTGTTTTTGGCTTTATCAACTTTTTTGCCCTCACTAGCGGCAAGATCAATTTCTTCTTTAAGAACTGTCAATTCTGTGTATGCCTCCTCAAGCTGGCTTTCTAACTCTCTGACTTCCTCCCTTCTAGCGCCAATAGCGGCTTCTTTACCCCTCTTAATCTCCCTTAGTTCTTCTTCTACTGACTGTATTGCTTGGGCTAACATCCTCGAGAACTCAGTGGCTTCCTGCATTGCTGTGTTAAATCCATCGTATACACCAGTTGCTCCACCGGCAACCAAACCTCCAACCAGGCTTAGAAGCCTGTCTTTGTTACTCTCCTCAAAGAGACTGCCGACTATCGTGCTGAGCCCGCCTCCAGTTATTGCTCCCCAAAGGCCTTTTCTAAGGATGCCCCCTCCGCTTACTTGATAAACAGCTTTGATGTCCCTACCTATCGGCATGATGATGAGGGTACCCTTTTCATCCATATACCTAACCTTGAACTTCGCCAAGTCCGATTCCACGTGCTGATCCGTAATGGCTGTACCTCTAAGAGCTAACTGCGACATTAATCGCTCCACGAAGTCGTCAAAGTATTCTGAGAGATCTTGTACGAAATAGACGAAGGATGAAACGGAATACGACATATGTACTTTTGTCTTTCCATTGTTAAAAGAATTTTGTTTAGTTCAGCTAGGCAAATGACTGATTTCGAATCAATAAGGCCAGAATAATCCTAGATTTCAGCGGTAACTTCGTTCTTAAGCCTTCCAATCTCACTTATCTCGATTTCAACAATGTCTCCAGGTTCTAAGAACTTTGGTTCTGGTTTCATGAAAACTCCAACTCCTGCAGGTGTTCCGGTTGCTATGATGTCGCAAGGTTCTAGGGTCATGACCTTGCTCAAGTGATGGATTATTTCATACACGTTAAACACCATATTGCTTGTCGATGAATCTTGACGTAGCTCGCCGTTAACCCAAGTACGTATCCTAAGATTTTCTGGGTTTCTAACCTGGTCTCTAACTACTATATATGGTCCCATAGGAGCGAACGTATCAAAACTTTTTCCTCTAGTCCATTGTCTGTCCTTAAACTGAATGTCTCGGGCACTCACGTCGTTAAAGACGGTGTATCCAAATATGTAATCTCTTGCCTTTGACACAGGTATGTATTTCCCTCGTCTACCTATTATCACTGCTAACTCCCCTTCATAATCGAGCTTCTTGACAAACTTTGGCTTTACTATGGGCTGGTTTGGACCAACTATTGAGGTTCTTGGTTTCATGAATATTATGGGCTCATCTGGTATTCTCGCCCCTTGCTCAGCTGCGTGATCTCGATAGTTTAATCCTAGACATATTATTTTGGGAGGATTAAGTATTGGAGCGAGGAGCTGTACCTCGTTTATGCTGATCAGATACTTTTCCTTCTCTCTTACAGGAACATCATTTATCGTCCTTTCTAGTTCCAAGATGGCATTAATTCCCGTGTTTATGAGATCTTCAACATTTCTAGGGAGCCAGTCAAATAGAGACGGAAGAACTAAGATTTTGTCTCCGTCCAACAAGCCATATAAGTCCTCATTCTTGTACAGAAAGCGAATTAATTTCATCAGCTAACCCATCACATACCACATTTCCTAATCAAAAAAGAGTAAATGCTCTCAATGAATGCTCAATATGATATTGTAATTGCCAAAAATAATTGATATGTACTTTCTTCTAATTACCCCTCTCTTAATTCTCTCTTTATGAAAAGGACTGTTAGTAAAGCTATAAGAGAAAGCACGAAACCTACTGAGACCCCTATGAGAAAATCAACAGGATTCTCTAAATTATTTCCCAAAATCTTTTCTCCGATTTTAGCATGAAGGGCTATCCTTAGATCTTTGCTTAACCAACTTAGATCTCCTTCATAAAAAACAGCTGTAAACCATGCTTCCTCATCAAACAAGTCTGCTAATCTTAGATCTATTTTGGATATCTCCCCCAGAGACACCTTAAATTGTACAGGTACTTCCCCTCTTTCGGTTTCATAGTAAGCTATTTGCATAGAGGACTCATAGAACAGTCTTTCTTCCAACTTTTCCTTCGTTATCAGGAATAAAGAAATTTTTGTATCTCCAGGAATTATACGTGATATCCTCAAAGGATAATATAAGAAAGGCGTTCTAAATTCGTAAACAATTGGTTCCACGCTCTTTTCATTGGACACCTCTATTATGTCGAGGACAAAGAACCTGAATCCAACCGAAGTATATTCCTCTATCACTTGTTTAGCAAAACTTAAGTCCAGGACGGTATCTACGCCATTTTTCTTCAGAAAGTCTTGAACCCAATAAGTCAGGTCCTCAGGGTTGCTTGCCTCAACGATGGTTATATCATGAACTCCAATTTTCGTTTTAAACAGCACAGTTACACCCTCCGTACCCGGTGCAAGTAGACCTTTCTTCCTATCCTCTTGAATTTCCAGCCCGTGCTCCACTATTAGATCATTCACCGTTTCAAACGACTCAAAACTTCCCATTTCAATCTTTTCTGGCTTGGAAGGTAGTGGCAAGATCTCCAGCACTTTTGTTTTATGTGAAGAGTAAACATCTGTCGATAGTATGAGGATTTCCTTCTCTCCATCCCAACCTATTATTGCCTTTTGTCCAGGCTCGTACACTGAAACGTTTGGAATTACAGGTATCATGCCTCTATCAGCTTCTATCTTACAACCTAGGCTAGTCAGCGAAATTACGCTTAGAACAAAGAATAAAAGGAATTTAACTCGTTTCTCCAAGATTAACACCTTTAAACCACGATAGATCCCTCTCTATTTAAAAGAAGGTCATTTGCTTCAATAAATTTTGAAGTGCTTTTCTATAAATCGAATTTATTACCAACCATCATTTCAACTAGATGCCTTATCCAAGATACTTAACTCCGGACTCTAAACCGTTCGACCGCTGGAAGCGAGGAGAACTGAAGAAATTGCTGGAAAGAAAGAAAATGACAGATGGCTAAGAAAATAAAATTACTTCTCTGTTGCTGGTGTCTACAGGGGTATATCAACAGGATATCTGGAGGAGAGCCTACGCTGGTTAGAGAACATCTACTCCAGATACTAGATCTAGTTGAAGAGTCAGAATTCCCTTTGTTTATACTGGAAACAAATGGAATATTGTTAGGAGCGGATAAAGGCTACGTAAGGGAGATTTCTAAGTATGAGAAAGTTCATGTCAGAATCTCTCTCAAAGCTGGCACGCCAGAAGATTTCACAAGAAAAACAGGGGCTATACCTGAAGCCTTTGAACTTCCTTTTAGAGGGATAGAAAACCTCCTCGATTACGGAGTTTCCTTTCACGTAGCAGCCATGACAGCAGATCCAAGAATAGTGACAAAAAGGGAAAGACTTGCTCTTGCGAGGAAACTAGCAGAAATAGATCCAAGACTTCTTTTGGAGCTTGAAGAAGAAGTCGTTGATCCCTATTCAACTACGCTGAGAAGGCTTGAACTTGCTGGATACAGGCTAGAGTGGCCCCTTCGAAGAATGTATGCTCCAATAAGTAGGTTAATGAGAGAAGGAATTGTTTAGCTGTAATTTAGCTCTTTCTAGGCCCTGTTTCACTAACAACTAAAAAACTAAGTCCAGATAATAGTCTGATCACTGCAGAGAGGATCAAACCTAATGAGAGAGCCCTATTAAACTGAATTAAGCTTGAAAGAAGGTTTACAAAGTATCCACCGACTAAGGATCCTATAAAGGATCCAAAACCAAATGTAAAGCTGTTTGCTCCAGAATAAGTGGCCTTCCTTCCTTCTGGAGCAGAATCTAAGATAAAAGCAGGCCAAGCTACAAACACTGCGGAGAGGAAGGGACCAAGTAGGACATTCACTACAAAAAGATCTATCCAGCTTCTTGCCATGGCATATCCTAGAGGGAAGAGACAAAGCCCTGAACAGCCAATTACCATGAAGGGCTTTCTACCAAACTTGTCTAACAGTCTTCCGAACAGACCTTGCGTAGCACTTGTCATAGCCCTCATTCCCGCGTTTATGAGGGCTATTTGCCACAATGTCGCACTTACTACCTTAACTGTAATGTATGGGAATAGAGGCCATGCAAAACCCATAGAAAACCAGAAAATCAGGCTCAGAACCAAGAACTTACGGAAACTCCTGTCTTTCAAAACCAAAAAAATATCGTTTAGGTTAAAACCAATCTGGCCCTTCTTTTCCTTTATTGAGAGAACTAATAGTGCGCCCAAAAAACTCAAAGAGGCAGATAAAAGAAAAGGAAGCGAGTATGAGGACCAGGCTTCGTATGTCAAAATAGCTATAATCAACATCGAAGCTAAACCAGATAGCTCTCCCACAGTCCCAATTTTTCCCAGAACTTTGCCTCTAGTTTCCTTTATTGTGTAATCTCCCAAAAGACCTGTCCAAGATGGTCCAGTCATGGAGAACAGAAGGGACCAAAACAAGATTAGGAGGACAAGCTGATATGGGTTGCTCACCTTCATCAAAAGACCGGTGCAAAATCCTCCTCCAAGTAAACCTATGAAAAGAAACAGTTTCTTTCCAAATTTATCAGCTAGATTGCCCCAGAAGAGTTGAAGAATGCTTGAACTTAGGTTCTCCATTGATCTCAGCAATCCCATGACGGAAACTGGAGTGTTTATTGATGCTGCAAAGAGAGGGTAAAACCTTCTGGTGATCTGGTTAGAAAAGGACAGAGATGCCGAGACCCCATAGATAGTTCTTGGGATTTCTATTATCTCTTCTTTGTTCTCTTTCATCCCCATTCCCCTCGGTTTTGGAGCGCTCTCCTTTAAATGTTGAGGTTATCCACTTTGGGATTTTCTAGCATCTCTTCTTTATTTAGAGAGGAGATGTTAGGCATATCTTTCTCTGCTCATTTCTTCTTCTTTGAACAGAACGTAAAAAGTTACTAAATACAGGGTGTAAAGGGCAGATGTTATGAAAATTGGAAGGTCTATGCTAACATAGTCCATTAAAAATCCTCCAATTCTGTTGGATATGGCATTTGGCAAGTTCCAAGCCATTTGGGAGAGGGATGAGACAGAACCTCTCTCCTCTTCAGGAGTAAGCTTCATCATTAAGGCCTGAACCAAGGGATTTGACATGTTCATCAACATCGTTCTAGGTATGTACAGTGCTGCAGCTAAGCTAAAGTTAGGGGAGAATGGGATCAGGATGAGCAATGGTATGGAGACAAGTTGAGGTATTATCACTCCCCTAACTATGCCTATTGCGGAGGAAAGGGGAGCGCTTGCTAAGAAAGCTGGAGCACCAAGGACAGAGGAAAGAGCATAAAGAGTGCCTATGGGTCCTGATTCTACATTAAACTTCACACTAAGGTAGTATCCAAATAGCTGAATTGAGAATCCGGCTCCAAAGCCTACAAGAGCGCTGGTTATTATGAACTTGAGAGCAACCCCTCTTGCTCTAAACTTTAATCCTCTAGAGATCGGTTCAAATTTCTCCTTTACAAAAACTAACGGGGTGTTTGACAGTATTTGAAGCACTATTGGCAGATAGAGAAAGGTTCTGTAAGCACTAAAGTATGTTAAACTGAGTTTAGAGACAAGAAGTTCAGGCACCCATCCTAAGATATTTCCTATCGCAAAGCAGATGTTCCCGAGAAAGGCGCTTAAGCCATATCCC
>QMVZ01000066.1 GCA_003661365.1 Thermoproteota archaeon
AGCCGGAGGTCCCGGGTTCGAATCCCGGCGGCCCCATTTCCTTTAAAGAACTATTTTCCAGCAACTTTTATACTCTGTATGTTAACAAAACCGAATTGTAAGTACTTGTTAATCATAGGGCTTCAGGTTCTTTCCTTCCCAAGCGATGAAACGATATCATTTCTGCTTAGAGAATAAACTAATCAAAGAAATTAGAAAGTGAATAGGATGAGTGAAGAGCAACTTCAGATGGCAATTAATACTATAAAAAGTGGTTAAAGCTATCGAAGACTTAGCTAGTCTCAGCAGAGGGATTATTGAAAGCTTCTGAGTTCTCTGAGCTATTGATACCTCCTAGAGGCTTTCGAATTAATGAAACAAAGGATCCATTTCTGAAAACTCTTGATTTTTCTGGAAGAAAGCTCGTGCACATTTAGATTTTATCACATCCAAAGTTTCTCTCTTATCTCCTCAAACTCACCCAAGCCCACTCTTTTCAAAGGGTTAATCGGGGAAATTATAGACTTTTTTGGTCTATAAAAAAGGAGGGATAAGATAGCGAATGTTTTATCCCCACTCCACCAATTCCGCGGTTATAGTTCCCTGCGCGTTGGTGACCTGCCACTTTACAGGAATTGGGACGCTGCCAGCTACCCAGTAACGGGCTTTTCCTGTGCTTACTATTGCCTCGTACACCGTACAGCTGAATGTCCCAGCTGGGACCGTAACGGTTTCATGACCGACTTCCCTTATCTCAATGCTCTCTCCTTCACCAGTTGTTCCTGTCGGTGCCTGAGAGCATGGAACCGATTGCCAAGGACCGCCGCCTATTGACATTTCAGCTTTCAGGCATACGAGCGTATCTTTGTCCAGCCATACCCTGTACTTAACGGCAACTCCCTGCGCCTCCATCCTCATCTCAATTTCTTGAAGCCAACAGCTTTTTCCCTGATATGTGGAGCTAGTGAAGGAGTACGAGACCGTATACTCCATGGTTTGCCCCTGAGTGGTGCTCCTTATCCTGTATGTGTAGTGAGAGAGCCCTGCTATGTTGAAGAGATCCGCGTATGAAACCTTCCCAGGAGAAGGCGTGGGTGATGGCGTGGGTGATGGAGAAGATGTTGGGGTTGGCTTAGGTGGTTTAGTAGGTTTAGGTGGTTTAGTAGGTTTGGGTGATGGAGAAGGCAGACCTTCTTTTCGGAAGAAGCTAATATATACGTATACTCCTGCAATTGCAACTATAACGATTAAGATAAGGGCTAAAAGGGCTCCCTTGCTCATGCTTGAGCACCCTTTTTCTTACCATTAATACTTTTTTTAAAAAACTATTAACCTCTCCATAAAAACCTATGAACGGACCTTATAGACGATTTATCCACCTGATGGTTCTCTCATTAAATAAGTAGGGAGTTGTGAATTCTCTTTATCCACGTACTGGACGTAGCGTTTTTCTCCCTATTGTTACAACCCTTCTCTCCACGACTTTTCACCATCTCTTATACGCATAGATTACTCCCATCAGGATTACCCCTATGACTATAATGACTTCCAGGGCAAAGAAGGTCTATTCTACATTAAGCCCCCTATAAAAGCAAAGGAGGCTCCAATCAGTAGAGCCTAGAAAGCAATCAGAAACCGTAAAATGTCTATCTAAAGTTAAGCAAAGTATTGAGAATACTATAAGAAATATCTGATAAAATAAATCGCGCTAAGGCAGACAAAATTTATACAAATGTAAGATGATCCTAAGCTGAGGATGGTATCGCATGAGAAGGAGGAGCATGACGAGGACATCGGCCAGCTTAGCAGTCATCCTTCTCCTAGTAATTTTGGCAGGCGTCGCTTACCTCCTCTGGAAGAAGCCATTGAAGCCTACACCGAAACCGACTCCTACGCTTACACCAAGACCGAGGACATCCCCCTCGCCCAAGCCGGGACCCTCTAAAACACCTGGATCCAGTAAGGTGGAGGAAATTCCCCATATCTGTCACAAGCCGAAGAACTGGAACGGAAAAGCCATAATATTCGTCCATGGTCTCGGAGGGAACAAGGAGGTATGGGTTGATGACATGAAGGCCTTTGAGGAACTTGGCTACAGCACATTCTCGTTCGATCTTCCGTTTCACGGAGAGAGAGGAAGATTTCAGGGCGCAGAACAGCTTCCTGATCTGATTAGGCAGGGTTCTGAGGAGATAGTCTCTATAGCTGGGTACCTCAGGGAGGAGGGAGCTTCCGAGGTTTACCTTATATCCAGAAGCCTTGGCAGTATAGTTTCTGCTGTAGCTCTAGGGAAGGAAGCCAAGATAGACAAGGCAGTACTTCTTCTAGCATCCGCAGACCTTCAATACGTGTTCAAGTACGGGAGCATAGAAGAGGAGCCCTCCTGGATAGACGACGTCGAGACTTTAAGGGAAATAGATCCCCTTTACTTCCTGCCCAACTACACTGGGAGGATACATTTCCATCTTGGAAAAAGGGACAGCTTGTTAACCCCTGAAGCAGGAGTCTTTGCCTACAACGCTGCAATACTGTCCAGAGAGAGGAAGATAATCTGGCACGATCGTTCCCATTCCATGCCCCTCTCAGAGTACTTCGATGACACCAAGGAGTTCTTCGAGAGCGAGGAATTTGAACAGAAGGTGTCTGAACTCGTTAAAGGGGCCTTAATACCCTCAACTGGAGGGGATGGGGTGTGCGGCAAGGGGGAGAGCTGGGAAAACAGTCCGTTCGATTGCAAGAAGAAAGTCCTATTAATAGCCTTCCAGCTGCACATAGAGGAAGTGGTTGAGGGGAAGCCATATGACAGCGACAGGGCCTTTTTCGAGGAGTACGCAGGCACCTTGGAGAGGCTAGCATCCCTCTTCGAGAAGCACGGAGCAAAGATCTCGATTCAAACAGAGAAGAACTTCGCTATAGCTGATGTGAAGTTCGGGAGGTACATCCTCAAGGAGCTAAAGGAGAGAGGGCATGGAGTGGGGGTTCAGAGCCACATGGGACATCACATCACGGAGCTTCACCTTAACACGGATGAGAAAAAGCTTCTTTACACATTAGAGGTAAAGGAAGCCGTTTTTAGGGCAATTGGTTGCGAGCCAACCAATATAGGAGGAGGTTTCGAGATGGAGAACGTCAACCTGCTTGGAGTTGTGGAGGGAGGACTAGGCTTCACCTCCATGACGGCTGTGGAAAAGCCGTACAACGCTAGGACTAAGAAGGCACCAAAGTGGCTTCATCCTTGGATACTGCCCTCAACCCAAATGATGGACCTCAGCGACCCATCTTGGTTGGCTCATGATCCAGGAGGGAGCATTGTTTACATCCCAGGATGGTACGCGAACGAGGTTGGATTTGAAATAGACTGCAGGAAGGACGAGAATTGCTTTGAGCTGGCAACTCAGTCCTTGTACAGGGCTTTGGAGGACGCTGATTGTAGGTTCATCAACGTCTGGTGGTTCAGCTCCCATCTCTATCAGACAGGAAGAAAAGAAGAGGAAGTTGAGAGGGTTTTGGATGCCTACGATAAGTGGCTAACCGAAGTCGTTGACCCGTTGGTCAAGCAAGGTAAGGTTAAGTGGATGAACTTCGACGAAATAGCTGAGTTCTATCTGAAGTGGGAGAAGGAGAGATACTTATTCACCTCTACCCTTACCCACAAATCCGTAGATGAGGAAAGCTGTCCCGTTGCAAGCTGTTCTAAAGGACTCTCGGTCTTTCCGACTCTGGAAGACTAATTGCGGTGGATACGGAGCGTCTGCCTTGGCAGATAGCTTAGCCATCATCGAGGAAGGATTAAGTGAGTACTTAACAACTCGATACAACTCGAAGTTGTATCGCAAACTTTGGAAGCCAATTACGAGAGTGTCAGTAAAGGTAGATTGATATTAATGACCCTTGAATTGTGCGCGCACTCGATCTTTTTCTTGGGGAGGGGATGAACTCTAATTCCTTAACTATGGGTTCAACGACTTGCCAAGGACCAGCACATCTCCTAGATCTTCAACCGGCTTGTGTAATAAGCTAATTACGTGGGTACCTTGTTCGGAGTTCCTCTATCTCAGCCCACTTCTTGGAATTCAACACTTTATCTCTCTCCCAGTAACAGATGCCAATAGCAATGCTCGATGTAACTGAGTAAAAATAAGCAAGAGCAAAGTCGGTTCAGTGTCTCCTTCAACAGGAGATGTTGGAGGCGTACCATATACTCTACCATTATTTGCAACCCTCTAGCAATTTTAATTACATTACATCCACTTCTTTGGTCTTTTCGAGGTCCCATAATGTCCTTCTTTGGCCTTATAGGCGTGATAGGATTTGCTCTCTTAGCGATTATATGTGCAATAATTGGCTGTATGCTACACATATTTCACGAAAATTAGAGGGAGCTGATTTTCTTGTCACTCGCTACGCCTTTATTAGAGTCTTGATCCTCTCCAACGATTCTTGAATGTCCTTCCAATCCCATTCCTCAAAAACAAGTCCTTCCAACTTCTTGCTAAGCTCTTCCCCTTCTTCATCGTCCCCGAGAAGCAGGACCTGAGCGCGCGGTATTTGCGAATTCCTTTAATTCTTGTTATGAAGTTGATAAAATCTTCTGGATTTTTCTCAATTTTTTGATCGTTGGCAAACTTTCATAGGATCTTGCAACTTCTATTATGGCTCCCGCTTTCACAAGAGTTGTTCTAATTTCACCTTTAAGCTTCTCTTTTAATCTTCTTATCTAATTAAGCTTCTAAGCCTCAATTAGAATAGATCTAATGAGTTGGTAATCCATAGTAGTAATATTTAAGAAAATATACTACCATTCATACCTAATGGGAGCGAAGAAGATCAGTATAAGCTTGCCTGAAAGCTTGTTGGAGGCTCTGGATAGCCTGGCTAAGGAAGAAGGGGTGCCGAGGAGTAGGATATTAGCTGAAGCTCTCAGATTATACCTGAAGAAACAAGGACTTGCCGAGGAGCCTAAGGAATACCCCACGATTTTATGGAAACTCAAATCATCCGGCACTCTGAAGCTGAGATCTCCTAAGAGGATTGGCAGAAGGATTAGAGGTGAGTGGGTCGTTGAGATCAAAGGAGCTGAGGTATAGGTATGAGCTAGATGGCCTTGATGAGGACGGCGAAAGGATCCCAGACATACCTATTGTTTACCTAGTCTTAGAAACAAACCTGGCTACAGCCAGAGGCCCAGCTATATTGGACACAGGATTCGACGGGGGGATATACCCCAATTTTCAAGTTGTCCGCATCCTGAAGGGCATGAAGCCTGTTGAGCTAAAGCGCTTAGACCATCCGCTTTACGGACCAGTTTCTTGCGAGGTTTTCAGGGTTAACGCGAGTCTTATCGATCCAAATTTGGAGAAATCTGTTCAAATCGGAGAAGTTAACGTTTACACTCCTACGGAGCCAGAGTTTCTATCTCAAGAGGTTTTGTTAGGAAGAGAGGTGTTGAATAAATTGAAGATTGAGCTAGACGGAACTTGGACCTTAATCAGGTTATGAGCCTCGACTTTTTACCTCTTCATCCTCATCCTCATTCTCCTTCTAAACATCTTAAACTTGTGAGATATCTTTCACCGCAAAAATCAACTATGAAGGAAATCTAACACTATGCAGGCGCCTTTACCCCAGCATTGACATCTTTAAAGCATCTCCTTCTCCATTATGACATCGTAACCGTAAGGCCTCTTTATCCTATCAACAAGCTTGTATCCATGCTTTTTGTAGAAATTAACGGCCCAATATGCTTTCTCGGATGTGAGAAGCCATAACTTCTTCAAACCAATTTCCCTTGCCTCTTTCTCAATGTTTCTGATTAGAGCGGTTCCAATTCCCTTTCTCTGATGCTCAGGAAGGACATAAACCCATCTGATCCTTCCCACATCTCCCTCAACCTTAAGGGCTGAGACCCCTACTACCCCTCTGTCTCCCTCAAAAACGTAAAAGGTCATCCTTTTGAAGTCTCTAAGGAGTTCTTTCATGGAAAGGATTGGTTCCTTGAAGTATTCCTTTGGAATTATCTTGCTGAAGGCTTCTCTGTTCGAAGCGTTTATTACGTGAAGTGTGCTCTCAGCGTCCTTTAGGGAAGCCTTCCTTACCGTTTGCCCCATCATAATTACTACTTTTATCTATTTGTCTAATTAGCCAACTATAAAGGAATCGATTCTAGGACGTTTTATCTCTGTAGACAGGGCAAAACTAAGATAACAAATTAAAACCTTCTGATGTACTCTATGATTTCCTCGCTTTTCCTTGGATTCAATGAAATAGTAGCTCCTTTTTTATGAAGCAGAACGTATCCATCGTTAACGAGCTGGTTGACTAATTCACGAATTCTCTTTCCGTTTCTCCTTATCTTCTTGCTGAGCCACCTAACTAAACTGTCTAAAGGGGTATAACGAGCTCCCCAATATCCTCTATTCTTTAGCTTGCCTAGAATCGCAGCCTTGATCTGCTGATCAGATAATTCTTGCTTCATGGTACACTTCTAATACCATTTAAGGTTAATATTAAATACCTTGGACCCATCTTTAATGAGGTATTACCCATGGCAGAAGTCAAGCACAGGGATCTTGGCGAGACCCTCTTAATCAAAATTTTCGGGTACTCACCGAAGTTAAGGATACTCGACATTTTCCTAGATAACCCGCACTTCGACTTCACGAAAAGCGAGTTGGTAAGAGAATTGGGGATGAGTAAGCAAACCCTATACAAGAACTTCAGGGACTTAGAAGAGTTGGGTATAGTGGTTGTCTCAAGGAAGATAGGGAGAGCAACCCTTTACAGGTTGAACAGGGAAAACCCACTCGTTAAGTTGCTGGATCAGATAGTAACAGAAGCGTCGCTTCAAATAGCTAAGAGAGAAGCTAAAAAACAAGCTAAGGCCGTTCCGATTAAGTAATCATTTTTCTTCTTTATGTTAAACCTTAGTTCATGAATCAGATATCTCCCATCCCAGCTATTTTCGATGAAATTCTAAGATCTTTCTTCATAAGATCGCTTTTGCTCCCGTAAAATCTTATCCCAAGCAAAAGGGCAAGGCGGATGTCTTCATAACTAGGAACAAGAAGGACTACGAAGGCGTTAAGGATGAAATCGAAGTACTAATGCCCGAGGAGTTGTTGGTTAAGTATAGTTCTAGCTTTCATTAGGTATTAAGGGGGCTGCGTTTTAATTCAATGACAACGCTGATTGGAAGTTCACTCTACTTCTGCACATCCACGTGGTTCGAAAGAGAGATCTTAAGGTTACTTTGAATGGATTCATCTCAGGTAGCCCTCAAGACCATCTACCCTCTTCTTATCGGTCTTAGCTTCTCCAAAAAAGACGGGTTTGCCATAAACCCCATCATAGCCTGGCTCAATTTCAACCTTACCTTCTCTAATCAAGAGGATAGAATTAGCGATGCTATCTCCGACGACGGAAGAGATCTCGTCAAGGGGAACCTCCATCAAAATCTTAAGTTCATTACCAAAGCGATTTATCAACTCATTGTAGATCTTGAGCATTCTCTTGGAGTACTTCTCCCCAGATCCTAGGCTAAATGAGATTACCTCATACAGGGGCAACAGATCCTTGTAAGGCAAAGCTCCGGTGGGCATATAACCCTCAGGTCTATCTGCTAGCTCCTCAACTCTGTGTAAAACACCAATAGTTAACCTCTTCCCGCAAACAGGACATCTGTTCCCTAGCTTCATGGCCTCTTTAGGATGAAGCCTGACCCCGCATTTAGAATGTCCGTCATAGTGATATTTCCCATAAGCTGGATTTGTCTCCACAGTAAAAAGGAATTCTGAGGGAGATTTGCTCCTAATAGCTCTTAATAATGTTCTATAGCTGGGTTCCTTCAAATCAAAGACGTTAAGTTCTCTACCAATCCTCCAACTCCAAGGAGAATGGGCATCAGAAGAGCTTACTAGAGTATACCTGTCTAGACTGCTGAGCCTCCAATTCATCGGCGGATCAGATGATAATCCGGTCTCTAATGCATGAATATGGGCTGAAGCATCCTCAAATGCCTCTTCTACACTATCAAAGCCGCTATTTGAACCAAACAATGAGAACCAAGGGGTCCAAATATGGGCTGGAATAACCTCAAGGTCCTGACCTACTTCTAATACAGAATCCACTAATTCAGCTGGAGTCATCTGCAGAGAGGGCCGGCCGTCTGATATTAGATCCCCCCTTTCTCCCAAAATTGCATTTAGAGATTCAACAGCTTCAAAATCTGGGGCCAAAATGAGGTGATGGAT
>QMVZ01000067.1 GCA_003661365.1 Thermoproteota archaeon
AACGCACTCCTCCCAGACTTTATATCAACTATTTTAGACGATAACGTCGAGATTAGAGGGAGAAAAGCTGTTTGGAAGATTAATCTAGCGGCTGAAACAATATCTAGACTCCGGGCTATAACAAACAGCATGTTAAGGGCAATTTCCCTTGCTTTAGAGATTGAGAATATTTTGGAAGGAATGGAGGAGGATCTCAACAATAAATTAAATAAGTAGGAGCCGGGGTGAGAATAACTGGGCCGGTGGTCTAGTGGCTATGACGCCGCCCTCACGCGGCGGAGGTCGAGGGTTCGAATCCCTCCCGGCCCACTTTTCCCTTGGCAATTCAAAGCATGTCATCTTTTTTAAGAGTCGGGAGTGGTTAGGCTAGGATCCCTATGCGAACTTACACCTTTTTGGTATTCTATAAGATTAGACCGCTTTCTCCAGAGGAAGAAGAAAGGGCAAGAAGGGAATGGTCAGAAATCTTGGAAAAATGGCCGTCAAAGATAAGGCTAACTGGAATATTTGACCACGCTTGGGGAACTTCATATAACGGATTCATGGTAATTGAGTGCGAGGACTTTGGAGAATACGTAAAGTTCTGGAAGTGGTTCAAAGACCAGATTAGATGGTATGTTATTGAAACTAGAACGGTAATTGGGGTAAGGAGGTAGGAGGAACCTTTCTAACGAACTATCCACTTTACCCCTCAATTCTTTTTTGAAGTGAACGTAGGATTATTATGGCAAGGTGTAGCTCTGAATGAAAAGTGATGAACTAGCTTCGATCATAGAAAAGGCTTCGGAACTACTGACTCCATCACCTGAAGAGAAGAGAAATGCCCTAGAAGTTCTAAATCAGGCCGTTCTTCTTCTGAAAGAAGCGGCAATCAAGCTTGAATTTGACGTCTCAATCGTTCCTGTGGGCTCAATTACCAGAGACACTTGGTTGCCTGGTAAGACCGATTTAGACATATTTATACTCTTCAAAAAATCCTTTCCTGAGGAAAAGCTCGGAGAATCCGTTATTAGCATTGTAGAGGAGGCATTTGGGAAGTATACCCTCAGATATTCCGCTCACCCTTATGCTAGAGTCAAGTTAAGTGGCTTTGAGATAGATGTCGTCCCTGCCTACGATGTTGAAAATGCTCTAGAGCTTAGAACTCCTGTAGATAGATCCCCTCTTCACGCAAAATTTTTAGAGGAGAGAATGACGCCCAACCTTGCACGAGATGTCAGGTTATTGAAGGCTTTCGTCAAGGGCATGGGAGCTTATGGGGCTGAGGTTAAGGTTGAAGGGTTCAGCGGTTATCTGTGCGAGTTGCTAGTGTTGTATTATGGATCCTTTTTAGACGTTATAAGAGCTGCAAAGGATTGGAAGGAGCCCGTTGTTATAGATATGGCTAAAATGGTTAGCTCCACCGAAGAGGCAACCAGGCTATTTCCAAACCCGCTTATAGTCATAGATCCCGTAGATCCGAGGAGAAATGTCGCATCCGCGCTGTCTAGAACCCAGTTTTATAGGTTTAAAGCTGCAGCGAAGGCATTCTTGAAAAGCCCATCGGAGAAATTCTTCTTGGAAAGAGAAGTTAGACAGCCAGACGAAGAGTACGTACTTAGCTTGGTAGAAAAGAGGGGAACTTACCTAGCAGCCCTTCTTTTTGATGGATTGAGTGAAGCGCCTGATACTCTGTGGACTCAGGCAAAAAGTGGTGCCAGAAAGCTACACAAACTCCTGAAGAACAATGGTTTCCCTGTAATTCATGCAGATGGCTTCACAAATGAGAGTTCATCGGTACTTATCCTTATAGAGACGCCCAGCAGGCTAATTTCTCCCATAGAAGTCAGAGAAGGACCTGAGGTAGGAAGACCAGGAGAGTCTGAATTCATAAAAAAGCACTTAGGAGCAGAGAACACCATATCTGGGCCATTTATATGCGAAAACAGGTGGTTTGTCCTGAAAAGAAGGAAGAATAATGACGTAAAATCCTTCATTAAGGGCATCATAAGGACTGGACACGGCTTACCAAAGAAACTCTTTAGCGCTAAAACTAAAGAAGTGTTCGAATGCAGAGAGATCTCTAAAATACCTGATTGGGCACTTAAATTCATCTATGAGTGGCTTCAGAGAAAAGAACCATTCTTGAGGGAATTAGCCGATCCTTAGGACCCTTTTACCCCCAAAACTAGCGCTTTTACCTAGCTCTTCTTCAATTTCCAATAGTCTGTTGTACTTTGCAATCCTCTCTCCTCTAGCTATTGCTCCTGCCTTAATTTGGCCACAACCTATTCCAACGGCTATGTCAGAGATGGCTGCATCTATCGTCTCCCCAGATCTGTGGCTTACTATCACGGAATAACCGGCTTTTGAGGCAATCCTAGCGGCCTCTAAAGCTTCTGTTAGAGTTCCTATTTGATTTACTTTCAGCAGGAGAGAATTGCCTGCACCCATCTCAATGCCCTTCTTAAGCCGCTTCGGATTTGTAACGAAGAAATCATCTCCGACCAACTGGATTCTATCCCCTATTCTCCTGGTGAGCTCAGCAAAGGCAGCAAAATCCTCCTCCTCAAACGGATCCTCAATGCTTACGAGCGGATAATCCCTCATCAATTCAATGTAAAATTCCATTAGATCGTTTGTGTCAAGCTCTTTTCCATCAATCTTGTACTTCCTAGATTTTTGATCATAAAAGCTGCTAGCTGCACAGTCTATCCCTAAGTAAACCTTCCCACCATATCCGCTTTCTTCCACAGCCTTTAGAAGAGCATCTAGAGCCTCTGTGGTTTTTGACATCGGAGGAGCAAATCCTCCCTCATCTCCAACGTTTTTCGCAGAAACCCCATATTTTGACACCAAGTAATCCCTTAGATTGTGATAAACCTCTGCCGCAGCTAAAATAGCGTCCTTAAACGTTTGAAAGTCCGCTGGAATTATCATAAACTCCTGTATTGAAAGCTCATTGCCTGCGTGTAACCCTCCATTTATCACGTTCAACAAGGGGACGGGCAGGAGGTTGGCAGATACTCCGCCAAGATACCTGTAGAGGGGCTGATCGGTTGCTTCAGCCGCAGCCTTGGCACAAGCAATGGATACGGCCAAGATAGAATTTCCACCGAAGTTCGATTTATTGGGGCTTCCATCGGCTTCTATCATTATCTTATCGATCTCTTCCTGTTTCCTCACATCAACCCCAATTATGAGAGGGGCTATTAGTTCCTTGATCGTTGCAACGGCCCTTCTAACTCTCCTCCCTCTAAGCTGTTTTCCCCCATCTCTAAGCTCTACAGCTTCTTCCTTTCCCTTGGAAGCTCCAGCTGGAACAGAAAAACTTCCTGTATATCCTCCTTCAGTTCTAACAACTGCCTTAACAGTGGGATATCCCCTAGAATCAAATATCTCTAACGCTTTAACCTCAGAAATCTTGAACTTGGAGCTCAAGCTTGACACCTTGCCTTTGTTAGATTTTTCTCTTGGAATTTTAATATCTCTTGGTTGAACTTACTTTGCCAAAAAAATTCTAACCTCGACAACTTAGCAGTAGCTAGCAGGTGATGTGGAGAATGGCTACGACTCTTTTCCCCTCCTTACATAGGCGCTCGTAAATCTCAATAGCTTCCGGGGTTTTCGTAGCTATGAACTCAATTCCTGAGGAAATAATGTATTCCTTTACATCCAAGAGTGGAAGTGCTCCGTAGATGCCCGTTCCAATCACAATTACGTCAGGCTTTTCCTCAACCAGCTCTTTAACCTCTGCTACGGTGAGGGGAGTGTGTCCGTACCTAGATCTGAGTTCTTTGGATAGCTCCTTCTTCCTTCTGGAAACCGTACCATTAGCGTGCACGATGATGTCATGGTCATAGCTGTTCTCGCCCACGCGAATCAATCCGAACTTCACTGAAATTTCTCTTTCCATCCTATCCACCGATTAAAGGATCTAGATTGACCTCAAACACACCTACTGGACACCTTAAACCGAGAACTTCCAGTACTTCAGGCCTTACCTCACCTATGTACCCGGCCTCTATGGTTCCCGACTTAAGTTCGTAAAGAACCTTGGCAGACCTTCCCTTAATGAGAGTTGGATGTTCAAACCTCTCTAATCCGTATTTTACTCCGAGGTTGCGTAGCAAAGCATCTAAATGCGCTTGGATCCTTTCAAAACTGACGACATCATCGGCTAGAGCTGCTGCTACCCTCCTCTCATTTCTAGTCTTTGTCTCTTGGCTCTCGTCCACGACGACAACGTCTCCAACCTCAAACACCAGTTGCGGATATGATGCATGAACGTTATTGGAGAGGAACGAAAGTAAACCAGGCATTAGGGAATCCCTCAGTACCGCAAAAGCCTTGCTGACGGGGTTGGCTACCTTGACGATTGGCTTCTTAGGCCTGAGAACCTTGTCGAAGAGCTCCTTCTCGCTGGTCATTACGTAGCTGAGAATTTCTTGATACCCTAATCCCACCATTAGAAGCCTAACCTTTTTCGAGAACTTCTCCTTCGGATGAACTCGGCCTATCGTCATCACGTTTGGAATTTCCCAACCCAGCTTGTTGTATCCGTAAGCAATTAAAGCCTCCTCAACCAAATCAATTGGATGCAGGAAGTCCACTCGATAAGGAGGAATTAACGCTTCGACTACCTCCTGCTTTGCCACAGCATCTAGCCTGGACTTTCTCAAGAGGTTAGCTATTTCTTGAGGGGAGAGGTTCAAACCAGTTTTTGCTCTGAAGTACTCAGCCTCTAGACTCATGACTTTTGGAGTTAAATCAGGTGTCACGAGCTCTCCCTTAGCTCCTTTCAACTTCACTGTTCCGATCTTGCCTCCCTTCTCAGCAAGGGCCGTTGCTACCACAATAAGAGCCTGCTCTACTTCCCTTTGAGAGGTTCCAGTGACATCGATCAGCAAGTTTCTGGTTTCAGAGGTTACCCTCGTCATCTCAGAATTTATTATAGGTGGAAGGGAGAGGACCCCCCCTCTCCTATCTCTAAGCACGGGAAAGAGGGGTTTATCCGCTATAATGTGCCCGTATGCAATTCCTTTTTCGTGTCTGTTTATTATCTCCCTCGCATTCATGATTTCAGACTCGCCAAGCGGGACGAACCTTATGTCCTCAGGCCTCTCCCCAGCATAAGTTATGGGAGGCTCCAACTTGTCGAAATCATGAACTCCTATGGAAACCTTTCTCCTTTCCCTCCCCCAAGTTTGGTGAATTTTCTCCTGCAAATGCATCAGAGAGAGCAAACCTTCTTCGCCTAGGTGAACTCCTAAAACGATTCCAAGGGCGAAGCCAGGTCGCACACTCATGACGCTCTCTTCTACTATCCCTTCAACATCGGATTGGAATACCTCGTATTTTGGAATACCTTCCTCGATTCCTAGCAAGCCCTTGAAGTGCCTGGCTATGCCCTCCTCAGAAAGAAGGTCTAATCTGTCTGTCGTTACTTCTACCTCAATCTCATCCCCTTCAATCCTTTCTAAACTCATCTTGGACTTCTCTAACAACTCAGAGAGTTCAGAATCGCTTAATTCTCTTCCTACAAGGGAGAAGAGGTACCTTAGGTTAAGCGTTAACGTTGGCATCTTTCATCTCTCCCCAAATTCTCTCAAGAAAATCAGATCCCTTGAGTGCAGGTCTCTGATGTCCTCAATTCCTAATCGAACCATCGCAAGCCTTCCTATTCCTATACCCCAAGCCAAGGCTCCTACCTCCTTAGAATCTATTCCAAAGGGTGCGAGAACTTCTGGTCTGAACATGCCCGCTCCTAGAACCTCTATCCAACCCAATCTCTCGTGTTTTACAAGGGTTTCAACGCTTGGTTCGGTAAATGGGAAGTAATCAGGCTTGAATCTGATTTCATCCTTCTTGAAACCGAGTTCCATGGCCAATGTGGCAAGGAAGCCAAGTAAATGCTTTACATTGAGCCCTTTATCCATGACAACTCCCTCACATTGATGGAAATCCATAGAATGAGTCCTATCTAGAACATCAGGCCTGAAAACATGGTCTATTGAGAATATCTTGAGTGGAAGCTCTCTTCTTGAAGCTATCGTCCTTGCAGAGACAGCGGTAGTCTGTGTTCTAAGCACCAATCTCCTTGCTATATCGAAGGACCACTTGTATCCCCAGCCTGTTGAACCCGTTATCCAACCATCCTCATGGACTCTCCTCACCCTCTCTACAAGCTCTAGATCCCTAAGGTTCGCTTCCTGCGGGTATTCAAGGATATACGAGCTGTGGATCTCCCGGGCTGGGTGATCTTGAGGCTGGAACAAGGCATCGAAGTTCCAGAACTCTGCCTCAACGTAAGGACCCTTAACCTCCTCAAACCCCAACCCAACGAGGATTTCCCTTACCTCATCGAGGAACTCCGCGTACATCTGCAGCTTTCCAGGATAGACCTTGGGAGGCTTTGCCTTGATATCGTACTCCTTTAACCTAGCTTCTTTCCACAGACCGCTTTCTATAAGCTCTTTCGTTAGGGCAGAGATCTCCCTAGTGATCTTCACCTCTCCTGTCAAAACCTTCCTTCCAAGATCAGTTAGCCTTATTCCAAGCTCTACTTTTCTCTCCTCTTTGACGAGCCCACGTTTTTTGAGCAGAGTGAGGAGCTTTGGATCAATTTCATCGGCCTTAACAGCTGATTGATAAGCCCTTTCCAGAACTTCCTTCAATGGAAGTCTTTCTGGAGATTTTTTGAGTTCCACTAGGGTTTCTCCATCCGACTTTCTCATCTCAATTAGACCAAGACGTCTGGCTTCACCTATGGCCGCGCTTATCTCAGTATTACTCTCAAAAACACCTGTTTTGGTGAGTTCCTTAAGAACAGCCCTTCCGCCCCTCTTCTTAAGGACCCTAATCAATCTTTCTTCAGGTAAACCTTTGTTTAAGCAATGAACTCCCCTTTCTGTCGGTCGAACAAATCTTTCTTGACGTTCTATAACCTCAAGAATCCCTTTCTGCGCTAAGAGATGCGCTAATGCTACCGTCGAACTCTTTTCCATCGGGATTTCGTCGACTTTAACAAGTCCTTCTCGCGGAGCCAATAACTCTAGGAGGCGTATCTCACCTTCACTCAAAGAGATGCGCTTCAATCCCAATAGTTAACCCCCCTTAAACATCTCAAAACCGATGGTGCAGGAAACCACATCTTATTAGTACTCTGATTAATTAGGTAGGAAAACAGGGCACTAGTAACAGAGTTCTTAGCTTTTACGTTTACTCGGGTTACGTAAATTGGCAGTGGGTCACTCCCTACACCTGCGACGGAAATATACTCTTCACTTTTAATCTTTTCAACTCTCAAGCTGGACCTCACTTCAGCACGAGCCCTTTTTATTCGATAAGCAGGAATATTTCAACGAAAAGGATGACTATGAGAAGAACTGGAATAGCAAGCCTACCATTACATCCAGGAAAGGCTCCTCCTTGGCTATTCAAGAGAATGAAAAGGCTGTCCTCCTTAATAGTCAAGGCAATAGTTTTGGAGTACGGAAGAAAGGAATTCCTAAGGAGAATAAGCGATCCAATATGGTTTCAGGCCATGGGTTGCGCGCTTGGATACGATTGGCATTCCTCCGGACTCACCACAGTCCTCACTGGTGCGCTAAGAGAGGCATTGTCTGAGGAGGACCTGGGAATAGCGGTTCTCGGAGGCAAGGGCAGGGTTTCAAGGAAGGTTCCAGAGGAAATAGCAAAATTGACCTCAAAATATGAGCTATCTCAGCAAAAAATAGAGGCCTTGATAAGAGCGAGCAGACTTAGCGCAAAGGTAGACAATGCCGTTTTACAGGACGGCTATAGCTTGTATCACCACGCCTTTTTCGTCACAGAAGAAGGATATTGGGCGGTTGTTCAGCAGGGAATGAACCCTAAAATCCGATTGGCTAGAAGATATCACTGGCTTGGCGAGAACGTATCTTCCTTCATCAATGAACCACATTCAGGGCTTATCTCCGAGAGAGTAGAGGAAATCGTATTTGACCTGACAGCAAGATCAAGCAACCCTGCCAGAGAAGTCTCTGTGGATCTCGTGAATGAAGGTCCAAATAGGCTTAGGAGGATGTTTAGAGAAGCCACTAGAGGACCCTTATCGAAGTACTTAGAGGAAAAACCTCTCCCGAAATATGTAGAGTTCCCTAGAAAACTAAATTGGGAGGCATTGAGGAAAGCCTACGAGATGAGCGTTTCTGACTTTCAGGAACTGGTTGAAATAAGAGGATTTGGCCCTGGGACGATAAG
>QMVZ01000068.1 GCA_003661365.1 Thermoproteota archaeon
CAACCTCAATTACCTTGTAGAAATCAAGCTTGAACCTATCAAAATCTTCTAACGCTCTTTTTATGTCCTCTCCAACCTCTTCTGTTATTATTTCATCTCTTCTCTCCCTAAGAGACAACCAAAGCTCTTTCAAATCCTTTCCCAAGACTATATAGACTCTGTTCTCAACCCTGAAAGGCTTTCCAGATATTATGCTGGTTTCTCTTCCATTTATCGGGGAGAGGATAGATGCCATCTCTTCAGGGTTGCCCAAAGTTGCGGTAAGAACCGAGACCTGAAAGTCCTTGGGCAGGACCAACTTCATTATACGAATCATCGATGTAAGAAGCGCTATTTCCCTGGGCCCGTAGAAATCAAACTCATCAATAACGAAAAGATCCATCTCAAGGGCGAAAGGGTAGAGGAGGGATTTTCCTCCTGGCCACTTCTTGAGGTCATTAAGCAAGAAGGCAGGGTTCGTGATTAGGATGTCAAGCGAGGCTAAGTATTGCTTCATTCCCCGCGTTCCCATCTGTGACCTGAGTTCTTTAGCTCTAAGCGAATCTATGGAATCAGCTCTTAGCCCCAAAACCTTAGAGTACTCCTGAATGCGCCTTATTTGGTCGTTGGACAGGGCTAGCGTTGGGTATATCACCAAGGTTCTTCTTTTCCCTAAAGCAGAGTGCAGGAACCAAGCTTCAGTCTTACCACTCCCTGCTCCAGATATGAGGACAAGGTTTTTCCCATCTTTAAGGGCCTCATAAGCATCTAATTGATGCTTGTAGAGCCTTGATCTTGCTATCCTCCTAGCGTGAGACCCTCCTTTCTTTAGATCAGGTAATAAGTCCTTAAACGTGATATTTACGGTTTCTGGCTCAATTTCGGGTTCCTTGAAACTGTAAAAATCGTAGTGAAGCTCCTTAAGAAGTGATGAAGAGTCTATGGGCATGTTCTCTTCAATTCATCTACAAGTTAGTTGCATATAATTCTACAATGGAACTTAAACTACGATATGAAAAGAAGGAGACTGAACACTATAGCAATCAAGCCGAAAAGAACTGACAACTTCCATGGCTTTATACGATATGAAAATGAGAGGAGGGCTCTAAGGAAAAGGATACTTATGAGAAATGAGGAGAAAAGAGATGGAAACATGCTGACATCTGTTGAGGCTATCTGTAGCAAAGATGCCCCCAGGGTTACGGGTATTCCTAAAAGAAACGATAGCTTTAGTGATCGCTTACCGTACCCTAGCAGTATTAAAGCTGCTAAAGTGATTCCTGACCTGCTGACGCCGGGTAAAACGGATAGTCCTTGAAGTACGCCAACAAAAACACCAGATCTAATTGAGAGAGAGCTTCTTCTTGTCTGAGGTGAGCTGACAAGCTTCAAAATGAAGCCAACAGCAAGTAGCAGGAAACCTGTCATTAGAGCTAAGATCTTTCCAAAGGAAGGAAGGAGAGACTCCTTTAGATAAATGTAAATGGGAATTCCAACTACACAAGTGGCAAATGTAGCCGAGAACAGGAAAAATCTCAGTTCTCCTCCCTTTTCACACCTTGATTCTAGCAGAATCTCCATCAATTCCTTTCTAAGGACCAAAATTGCAGCAATTGACGTGCCAAGGTGAAGAAATAAAGCGGATGTCAAGGATTTTTCGGGATCTATTCCAAGCAGAAACACTGAAATGATGTAAAGCCATCCTTCGCTGCTAATGGGTAGCCACTCTGCAACCCCTTGAAAGGCTCCTAGAAGTAATGCGATTAAGGTCTTCATTGGCACTTACCTCGACGAATTCGTTCGAGGTCCTTTAAAATGAAATTACTTATTCGTCTATGAACATCATGCCTAATTCTATGTTTTCTGTGTAATACATCCCATTTATTTCCTTCTAAGCATCTTCATAATCTACTTCTAGTTGATGGAAGATATCATAATATTAACGTAAGATTTGTCTTTACAACATCTCAATTAATTTCTCTTAAACTCCATTGTTGGATAAGAAACTTTTTCTGATACCAAGGACTCGATAGGACCGAAACAACTTCAAAAAGACCCTGAAGAGCGAGGTCGAGGAATAGGATTGGTAGAAGAAGTCCTTGAAGAAGAGGAGGAGAAAGTTGCTTGAAGTTCTGGTTCAAGAGCGATGTTGGTATGGTTAGGGAGAGTAATGAGGACTGTCTCTTTGTCGACGAAAAGCTTCGCCTTTTCATAATTGCTGATGGGATGGGAGGGCACAGAGCTGGGGAGATAGCAAGTTCAACTGCGATTGAGGTTGTTTCTAATCTCCTTAAGGAGAGTTTAAAGCCCTCGCTAGATAGAAAAGCCATATTTGAGACAATATTAAATGCTCTTTGCTCGGCTCACGACGTGATATCCCAAAAGGCGCAAGACGTAAGCCTGAGAGGCATGGGCACTACAATAGTGCTGGCTTACTGTAAGGGGAACGACATCTACGTGGCAAATGTTGGGGACAGCAGAGCTTACCTCATAAGGAATGAGCGTATCGAGCAGGTATCGGAAGATCATTCCCTTGTCGCGCAGATGGTAAAAGCTGGGAAAATCTCAAAGGAAGAAGCTAGAACTCACAGGTTCAGGCACATTCTAAGCCAAGCCCTTGGGACATCGTCTCACCTAATACCTTTCATGGCCCACCTAACTTGGAAAAAGGGAGACCATCTCCTCCTCTGCTCTGATGGCCTTACGGACATGCTTGACGATCAAGAAATCCTCTCGGTTGTACTCAAGTTTAGGGGCGATCCAAAAGGGGGTTGTGAAGAACTCATCAAGAAGGTAAACGACAAGGGTGGGATAGATAACATTACAGTGATCTTATTATATAACGACTGCGTAAGATGACAACGTTAGGAGTTGAGCATTAGGATCCAGTTAAAGGTTGTTAAGGGTCCTGATGAGGGCAAAACCTTCAGTTTTTCCGAGCCCGACATCTTTCTTGTTGGAAGAGATGCACCGGGGTGCCAAGCACACTTCAGACTCAGCCCTAAGGACAGATACGTATCAAGAAACCATTTTCTCCTTGAGATAAGGCCTCCTTACTGTTATATAAGGGATAATCAAAGCACAAACGGCACTTACATTAAGAGAAAAGGTGATAGGGAGTTCAAGAGGATAGATCAGGCTGAACTTCACGACGGAGACCTGATCCAAGTTGGCTACACTGTATTGGAGGTGAGAATAATTAAGGAAGAGCAGTTAGCGTCTTCAGAAGAGAAGGTCTTTTGTATACGCTGCGGAAGAGAGATAACTGAGCTTCTAAGGAGCAAGAGAACTGAGGAGTTGACTATATCCGACTACATATGTCCTGAGTGCAAGAGAAAGAGAGAGGCCAAGAGGAGATTAGCCCCCAAGAAAATATATCTCTGCGCAATCTGCAAGGAGGACGTCACATCTAAGGCTGATAAGGATGGCCGAGCGGATGAGCTGTCGGATGTTGCCCTCTACCTTTGTGAGCGTTGTGCTAACTTGGAGCAAAGAGAAGTAGATATTCGCGAAATCAGGGATTACAGGATATTGAAAGTACTTGGGAAAGGAGGGATGGGCATAGTTTACAAGGCCTGGCACAAGCCAACTGGAAGGCTGGTAGCGATAAAGAAGATACTTCCAAAGGTGGTGATGGACGAAAAGGCAAATAAGCTGTTTCAACGAGAGATGGCAGTGATGAGCAACCTAATCCACAGAAACATCGTCCGCCTCTTCGATCAAGGGATGGTGGGGAGGATGCACTACTTCGTTTCAGAGTTCATGCCAGACGGGAGCGCAGATGATCTCATCAACAACGTTTACAGGGGCCCCCTTCCGATAGAACTGGCGTGCGATATAGTATGTCAGGCTCTTGACGGGCTAGAATATGCACATAGAAAGGGCTTCATCCACAGAGACATAAAACCATCTAACATACTCCTAAGGAAGGTCGATGGAAGGTTCATAGCGAAGCTTGGGGACTTTGGCCTCGCAAAGAACTACGAGAGAGCTGGTTATTCAGGTATGACAAGGCCTGGAGAAACTGCGGGCACATTGCTCTTCATGGCTCCCGATCAGATTGTCGACTACCGTTTTGTTAAGCCTCCAGCCGATGTCTATTCCATGGGCGTATCCCTATATTACCTACTGACTGCAAAGTTTCCTTTCAACTTTCCGAGCCCGGCTGAACTCTTGATGGGACTGGTGGAGGGAAAAGGGGTAAAAGATCCGATTCTAATCATTCTGGAGGATCCACGGATACCGATAAGAAAAAAGAACCCCAGAATCCCAAAGAAATTGGCAAAGGTCGTCGATAAATCAATCAAAAGGGATAAGAGCAAAAGATACCAATCCGCAGCAGAATTCAAAGAAGCTATACTGAGTGCGATTTAAACAAGCTACCGGAAAAATTAATTTAAGGAGAAGCCACAATTACAAGGGAGATTTTTGCTGAGTTTATCCCCCGCCGCCCATTTAGCTCTTGCTGTTTCTGCTGCGGAGGCGCAGATGCTTCGCAGTAGGTTTATTGATGCCGAACACCTCTTCTTAGGACTTTGTAAGATAGAAGATATCCTCTCTCTGGAAAAAGGGGCGATTCCAGATTTAAGCGACCAAGATTGGGATCAAGCATGCGCGGAAGTGGAAGAATTTAGAGAAGCCCTAATCAATGCGGGCTTAGACCCTAAGATATCAAGGCGTCGTTTGAGAAAGATCTTGTACGATGCTGATATGGAGAAAGGAACCTTCTTAGGTCATCTCACAAAGCGTTGCTGGGAAGTTATTACTCTAGCTGAAATAATCAGGACAGAGGAGAGAGAGCCCTTTATCACCCTTAAGCATCTAATGAGGGCCATTTTAAGCCAGCAATCTGAGCATTTAGATCGCTTATTCCACGAACTATCCATTGACAAGGAGGCTCTTCTTAGGGAGCTGTCATCTACTGGAAAGAAGCTGGGTAAGACCCTGAAGGTAGCGATAAAAGACACTAAGGCTGGAGAGGTAGAAAGTAAACCTCCTCTCGAACTTGAGGAGAGCAAAACACCGTTTCTTGATAAGTTCGGGAGGGATCTCACCCAACTCGCGAGGGAGGGAAAGCTCGACCCAGTTATAGGTAGAAAAGAGGAGATCAAGAAGGTTGCACGCATACTCACTCAGAAGAGGAAGAACAACCCTCTAATTGTCGGCGACGCAGGCGTTGGAAAAACTGCTGTTGTTATAGGGCTTGCTCAAAAGATAGCGGAGCCTAACGCCCATCCTCGTATCCGGAACTTGAGGATAATAGAGATAAGTATGGGATCTCTTGTAGCTGGAACCAAGTACAGGGGAGAGTTTGAGCAAAGGCTGGAAACCCTGATAAAGGAAGCTTCATCGGACCCAAACATAGTCATATTCATCGACGAGATCCACACAATGATAGGGGCTGGCTCTGGAGGAGAGGCCATGGACGCCTCCAACATCCTCAAACCTGCCCTGGCTAGGGGAGAGATAAGATGCATAGGTGCTACTACCATTAAAGAATACAGGAGGTACATCGAAAGGGACCCAGCCCTTGCCAGGCGATTTCAGGTAGTTTGGGTGGACGAACCCACGAAAGAGGAAACGATTCAGATACTTAAGGGTCTCAGACCCAAGTTCGAAGAACATTACAGGATGAGAATACCAGATGAAGTAATAGAGAAGGCAGTTGAGTTCTCTATGAGATACCTGACGGACTTCAGACTTCCAGACAAGGCAATAGACATAATAGATCAGGCGTGTGCTAGGAAGTTTCTAAGAACATTCTCTCCAACTAGTTCGGAGGAGCCCAAAGAGCTGGGGATCGAGGATGTTGCCAAGGTTGTTTCGGAGAGGGCAAGAGTGCCTATTGAAAGCCTAACAGTAGAAGAGAGCAAGAGACTTCTTAAGATGGAAGAAATACTTGGAAGAAGGGTAATGGGCCAAGAAAAAGCCATAAAAGAGGTTGCGGAGACCATAAGGGCTGCAAAGGCGGGACTTAGGGATCCAAGGAAGCCACTGGCTGTTTTTCTCTTTTTGGGGGCCACTGGTACGGGGAAGACTGAGTTAGCTAAGGCCATAGCGGAATTCCTCTTTTATGATGAAAGCAAGCTGATAACCTTCGATATGTCTGAGTACCAAGAAAAGCACACGGTTGCAAAGCTCATAGGTGCTCCTCCGGGATACATTGGATACGAGGAGGAGGGACAGCTGACCAGCAAAGTTAGAACAAATCCTTACTCAGTGATCTTGTTTGACGAGATAGAGAAGGCCCACCCCAATATATTCGACATTTTTCTCCAGATATTCGATGAAGGAAGGCTGACAGATTCTCACGGCAGGAAGGTAAACTTCTCAGAGGCAATAATAATCATGACCTCAAACCTTGGGAGCAGCTTGCGGACGATCAGGCGTCCAATAGGAGTGGATGTGGAGAAGGAAGTTGAGACTAAGGAGAAATCGAAGAGGCATATAGGGGTGGAAATTGAGGAGCAAGCAGAGGACGTCAGCAAGAAGTGGAGGGCATATGAGGAGCAGATCTATCAAGCGATAAGTAAGGCATTTAGGCCTGAATTCTTGAACAGGATTCACAAGAAGATAATATTCTACCCGCTTGAAAGGGAAACTGTGAGGAAAATCCTCGTTGAGAAGATATTGAAGCGTTTCAATCAGTGTCTAAAATCTAAGGGCATAGAACTTGTTTTATCAGATAGCGCAGTGGAATTTCTCATTGACAAGGGATATGATGTGACCTATGGCGCAAGGGAAATGCAAAGAACCTTCGAGAGCTATGTTTCGGAACCCCTGTCGCAGATGATTTTGAGAGGGGAAGTTAAGCCTGGGCAGGTTGTGACAGCTTCTGCTACATCAGAAGGAATTATCTTTGAGGTGAGTACAACATAACGGGGATTATTATGGGCATCATAAAAATCCCTTACGTGATCCAGGAAACCCCCCAAGGTCCAAGACTTGTTGACATATACACGAGGCTCCTGTCCGATCGCCTAATCTTCTTGACTGGTGAGATAAATGATGATAAGGCAGACATCATAATAGCACAGCTCTTTTACCTCGAATCACAGGATCCCGAGAAGGACATATATTTCTACATAAACAGCCCCGGAGGAGCTGTTACAGCTGGACTCGCCATCTACGACACCATGAGATACATATCCTGCGATGTTGCAACCATCTGTATAGGCCAGGCAGCTTCTATGGCCGCAGTACTCCTCGCAGCGGGGACAAAGGGAAAGAGGATGGCCCTGCCAAACGCTAGGATGATGATACATCAGCCTCTTGGTGGTGCTCAAGGGCAGGCATCTGACCTGGAGATACAAGTAAAGGAGATAAACAGGATAAAGAACAGGCTTAACGAGATTCTTGCTTATCATACTGGCCAGCCAATAGAGGTTATAAGGAAGGATACCGACAGAGATTTCTTCCTGACAGCCGAAGAAGCGGTTAAGTACGGCCTGATAGATAAGGTTATCACTAGGAGAAAGGCATAGGTACGCAATTATTGTATCTAGGGGAGCATAAGCAGTATTGTTCTATCCAATAAGTCTAGTCCAATATTAGAGGTAGTGCGTGAATTTTGTTGTTAGCACTCCTGAGACATCAACATAAAGCTAAAATTGATAGCACAGCGAGTTACATCAATTCCATTAATTTCCAGTTTTATCTTGATTCATTGTATTTTTGTAAAATTTACTGAAAAAATGATGTCGGAAAACGCAGTAACTTGAATAGATCTTCTGATATTTATTATCTTCTTTAATCCTCATCTCATTTCTGATATTAGTTCTTTCCGATGTTACTGTGCATAAGAAAGAAGGAGGAGTAGGAATAGCTACATTTTTAGAACTCCCACTCCCAGTCTAACTCCCAAAGTCTTAAGGTCTTATCTCCACCTCCTGCTAGGACATACCTACCATCCGGTGAGAAGCAAACCGAATTGAAACTTCTCTCACCCCGAATCCCAATTACGATCATATATAGCTCGAACACTTTCAAACATCTTCCAGTCTCGATATCCCATAGCCTTACTGTCCCATCGGCACTTCCTGACAGAACGAACATTCCATCAGGAGAAAAACATACTGAAGTGACTGGACCCTCGTGTCCCTCAAATATCTTAATGCACCTCCCAGTTTTACAGTCCCATAGCCTTAAGGTACGATCATCGCTCCCTGACAGGATAAACCTTCCATCGGGGGAGAATGAAACAGAAGTAACATAGCTTTCGTGTCCTTCAAATG
>QMVZ01000069.1 GCA_003661365.1 Thermoproteota archaeon
CTTCTCTACGTGGAGACAGGAACCTACGGGAATTCATGGGTGGTATATGAGAGGCCATCCGGCAAGATCCTAGGCAGAGAGAGGATCTCCTACTCCGGACCCAATTCAGCTATGGTTTACGACGTCATTGAGGTGACGGTGACGATAGAGTACATTGATGACGAGTATGCGAAGATGGACTGTGTACGAATAAGCGAGGTAAGCGTGACACTCAGGGCAAAGGAAAAGGGAGGCCCAAAGAAATACATCGGGTGCGAGGACGAGCCAACCGTTACGCACAATGCAAATGTCCGCCTAAAGAAGGGCGAGAAGTACGTTCACACCTTCCAGCTCGAGGTTCCCAGCCCAGGGGAGTACTGCATAGTGGTATTTTGGACCGAGACCTGGTACAAGGGAACCCTTTCGATTGGAGACAGCTTCACCACGGACGTTGGCGAGGAGGATCCCGAGGGAGTGGCAGAGAACATGACGCTCAAGGTCTTGCCTCCTAAGGACTCGGATGGAGACGGGCTATACGATTCTATTGAGAAAAAGCTTGGTCTTGACCCCTCCAAGCAGGACAGCGACGGGGACGGGATAAAGGATGGGGATGAAGACGCTGACGGGGACGGATTGAGCAACGCAGAGGAGTTGAAAGCCAACACAGACATCCTGGCCCAAGATACTGATGGAGATGGGCTTTTGGATGGCGAAGAGATTTCCTATGGAACTTCTCCCCTGAAGGAGGATACCGACGGCGACATGTTGAGCGACAGCGAGGAGGTTAAGGTGTGCGAGACCGATCCAACTAAACAGGACACAGACGGGGATAAGCTATCGGATTCTGAAGAGATCAGGACAACTCACACCGATCCCCTAAATCCTGACACCGATGGAGATGGGATACTGGACGGGGACGAAAAGATCTCGAGATTCAGGTCGTTGGGTTTCTTCTTCTTTTTCGGAGGACTTGGCTTGTGGTCCGTTGGGTGCCTGATACTCTTCAAGAAAAGGAAGCTTGGGGGCATCTTGTTCTTGATTGGCATCGTTCTCATGGTAATAGCATTCTTGTAACTCTTTGTGAACTATAGCTTGGCAATATGGCGCTCTACAAGAAAGAGGGTTCGGGTTCCGTGTCCTTGAAGTTCAATAGGGTTGACATCATGATGAACTTCATTAGCTTATCCGCGAACTCCTCCAAAACCTCCTCAGCTCCCTCTTGAGGGGGTGGGTTAGGTCTCTTTTTAGCGTAATATGGCGTGTAGTGGGCTACCCTAAGGCCCCCTTTGTAATCGCTAACTGCAATTATGTGTTCCTTGTACCTGAAAAGATACATGAACCAATGGATCCCTCCTATGCCGATTTTAGGGTAGCCGAAAACGTGTATGAGCTTGTAAAATGCCCTAGGAAGCAAGGCTAGGAAATCTATGTCTATCCTTGGATCCTCTCAGGAACCGAGAGATCTAATCCCCTTTCAAAAAGCTCCATTAGATCCTTCTCCTCCACAAGCGTAACCGCTCCCAAGAAGTTCGCAAGATCCTCTGGGAGGTGACCTTCAGTCCTGACCATGTCGAAGTAATCGTTTTGGATCAGGTTTGTAGGACGTTTCTCAAGGGGCTCGGTCATCCAGTCCAGCAAGACCTCAACATAAGTCCCCACCAAACTATCACCTCCTGAACCCGACCTCATCCATTAGCCTCTGAATGAACTCCTCTGATATGAAGATCACCGTTACTTTCTCCTCTTCCTCAACCACAATGCCTCTCCTCTTCCAGTCTAAAAACCACTCCTCTATCCTATCAATTGTTTCAGATACTTGTCCTGGAGGTCTTCCCCACGAAACCCATTTAGCCGAGCGTTCGTCCTTCGAGGTTATGTCCATCTTCTCGAATCCAGCGATCTTCAGTAGTTCCAGCATCTCATCTTGAGTAAGGCCATCCATGAAAGTGTAAATTATTTTTCTACGCTCTCCGTGGTGTTTCAAGTAAGTTAGCAGTTGTCTAACAAACAAGTTATCAAGGCGATATATTGCTTTACTTGGATCCGTTTTCGAAGGCTTTCCTCTCCTTAGGTCGCAAACAACGTTCTCAGCGAAGATATCCCCACATCCCTCCTTTTAGTGTTCTCCCCACTTTTCTCTATCTTCCATGTCTTGATCATAGGATCTCAAACTAATTGATTATTAAAATCTCTATATAAAGGAGAATCCTTCATTTCACGAAAAGACGTTAAAATTTTTCAAAAAGGGTTTATAGACATTGATATCTAAAATAGATAAATTGTTTTTGGCTCTAAGACAAGAGTTAAGGTTCTCTCAGAACTTGTGCTAAATCCAACGAAAACCTACTATATCAGGGAGTTATCAAGAAAGCTAAAGATACCGTATAGTGTTCTTTACAAGGAAGTTAAGAACTTAGTTGAAGTGGGGATAGTTAAGCTCGAGAAGAAGGGCAAGATATGCCTGATCGCTTTGAACAAGGATATTCTCTACTTACAAGAATTGAGGATGATAATGATTAAAACCGCTGCCTTGGGAGAGTTCTTAAAAGAATCTCTTGAGAAGTTCAAGGGCATAAAATATGCGCTGATATTTGGGTCGTTTGCAAGTGGAAAAGTCAAGGAAAGGAGCGATGTAGATCTTCTGATAATAGGATCAATAAACGAAGAAGAGCTGGCAATGAAGATAAGCGAGATTGAAAAGGAGATTGGAAGGGAGATAAATTACATCGTCTGGGATGAGGAGGAATTTCGAACAAAGGCAAGGCAAAAGCACCGCGTTTTGGTCGAGATTGTGAGAAACCCGTTAATAATGCTAATAGGTGATGAGAATGAGTTTAGAGGAATTGTTGGATGAGGGGAATAGTTATTAGGATTAAAACCAAGCAGAGCACTCCAATCAAAGCTTGAGGCTTGAGGCTTGCTGAAAGAGATTTAAAAACTGCTAAGGAGTTATTTAATGATGAAAACTACGATTGGAGCTTGGTTATTGCTTACAACGCTATATTGCAAGCAGGTAGGGCCATAATGTTCAAAACAGGATATGGACTATCGAGTTCCTACGGACACCTTGGTGTTGTTAGATTCCTACATGCGGTTATGGGAGAGATAAGCAAAAGACTAGTGACCTTCATTGACAGAGCTAGAAGAAAAAGGCATAGGGTGGTCTACGAGGAGGTGGGATCAGTATCTCACAGCGAAGCAGAAAAATGCTTAAAATGGGCTAAGGAATTCGCTGAAAAGCGAAAAACTTTGTGAGTGCTGAAGAAATTGATAGATCTGTGTTGTCCGGAGATCAAATCATAAGAAACTCTTTTTACTTAAAGACATCTCGATTCCAAGCTGGTGAGCCTTTTACTTACTTCTCCTTTATCTCTGCTAGCTCGGCCTTGTGCATATCAACGATTTCCCTTACTGTAGTTGCATCCTGAGGACTCTTTCCACCACTCCACTTTCCTGTAAACCTCGTAATATTAGAGTTGCTTGGATTAGACTAAAACTATGGTTAGTTGCACGCAAGTACCAAGAGACAACTCCGATGATGCAAAGACCGTGCTAGGGTAAGGTAGAATTGTCCTCCTGCTCGAGCTCCTTTATCCTCCCGTATTTTCTCTGCCACTCCGCAAGCCCCCGCAAGAAGACGATAACATATCCTCTAAACCTTAATTGATGTGGCTTCATCATTTTCATTCAGTTTAAACTTCCTTACGATTTCCATTCCCTCTTCTGTTAGCCAATACCTAGTAAATTTCTTGCTTCTTCTCTCGTATTCACACCTGACCAATCTAACACGTTTCAGAACACCTAAATGATAAGCAAGCAAACCCCTATTGATCCCAATCCTTTTTGCCAGATCGTTAAAGGAGATGCCAGGCTCATTCGACAGCACAGCAAGAATGTTGAGCCTGTGATCGTTATCTATTGCCCTATAAACCTTCAACATCCTTCTGGCTTCGTCCATATCAATCAGGTTAACCCTATTATACCAGATAAATAAAAGTTTACCTGAATCAAACTTTGCCCATGGCTTTAAGCCTCCTGAAACGAGAAGCTAGAGTAAGAATAATCCTTTCTGAAGTTGGAAAAAAGCTTCTTTTGCTATCATCGTATGCGTAAACATGTCCATACTTTGCTAAGTGACTCAGATAGAGATCACTGAGGTAGCCAGTCGAGCTTCCATAAATGGGGTGGTGTTCGTATGGAACCAGCACCCTTAGCTTTGGAGCAATATGCTCCTCATCGTGGAACTGTGCAAGTTCTGTAGCAGAACCCCAAGATTCAACGTTTATGAATATGAGATCTACATCGGCCCTTCTTAGGAGAGCCTCCTCAGTGAGGCTTGGGGCAATATCTGGAGCAAAATCCTCCTCAGGGATCAGGGCTAGTATTCCTTCCTCCTCAAGCTTCTCTCTTATTTCCCTTCTTTTCTCAAGTCCTCTGCCTTCAGCACCCAAAAGCACGACTATGATGCACGTCTCCCTTATTCTTTTTTCTAATTTCTCCCTTTCCCTTCTTATGTTTTCTCTTGCTCTTCTGATCCTTTCCTCCATCCAGACAACCTTCCAACTTCATTCATTCAAAATTAATGAGGGGATAGAAAGGGCGAGCTTCACCATAAGCTATGTGCTTACCTTTCTTTTTAGCAACTCCTTTAGAATCAGTTTTCTGCTTTGCTTATGGTACATACATCAATTTATTGGTCAATTCCTTCCTCATAAGAGACAGCTCTAGCTATATGTCCTTTCCTTCTTACTTTCACTTCTCCTTTATTTCAGCAAGCTGTTCTTTGTACATTTCTAAGATTTCTTTCACAGTTGTGGCGTCTTGAGGGCTCTTTTCGTCCCTCCACTTTCCAGTGAACCTTGGAAACCTTATTGCAAGGCCAGATCCTTCCTCAATAACCCCCTTTGCGCATGTATGGATTGGGCTTAGCGTGATCTCATCCCCAATTACCTCAAGCACCTTTGCTGGAACGAACCAAACGTCAGCTTCTATCTCACTCATAACGCGCGGATGCTTGTGATCTATAACGTAATCCTTGAACAATTCGGGAAGCCTAGCAAGCTCCTCATCCGTGAAGCCAGTCCCCATCTTGCACACCGTCTCGAAGCGGTCCTTCTCGTGATTGTAAGCCGCAAGCAAAAGGGCTCCGTAGGTTCCAGCCCTCTTTCCTCTTCCCCAAAAAGCGCCTACAGCAACTAGGTCAACTGGCTCGACCATCTTGCTTATGTATGACCTTTTCAGCTTTATCCAGGTCCATCCTCTGGCTCCAGCCTCATATGGTGAGTTCAGGTCCTTGATCATGAGCCCCTCCGTGCCGTTTGAAACGGCTTCGTTCAAGTATTCCTCCAATGATTTAGGATCCCTCTTCATCACCTTTCCCTTCGCAAGCTGAACCTTCTCGTTCTCTTCTATTACCGATTCGAGGATAGAGTGCCTCTCCTTCAGGGGGAGGTCTATTAGCGATTTTCCATCGAGATAAAGAATGTCGAAGACGAAGAGCATCGTAGGAATCTTCTCCAAGATCTCCTCAACGCCATACTTCCGCCTTCTATGCATTAGCTGCTGAAAAGGCAATATCTCGCCGGTATCGACGTTTACCGCGACGCACTCCCCGTCTAGAATCGCCTCTTTTCCCTTAAATGCCTCTTTAACTCCAGCTATTATGTCAGGGTAAGGATGTGTTATGTCCTCGAGCCTCCTTGAGTAGATCCTAACCCTTCCATCCGGCCAGATGTGGACCTGCATCCTCTCCCCATCGTACTTGTACTCTGCAAGGAAAGTGTCCCCCATCCTCTCGAATACTTCTTCAAGTGACTTGACCCTCTGGGCTAGCATGGCCCTTATCGGCACTCCTAGGGTAATGTCTATCTCCTTGAGCCCCTCCTCTCCCTTTTCTGCAAGGGCCTTGGCTATCCTTCCAACGTCCGGGTAGATGTTGTACTTCCTCTCTATCTCCTCTCTTCTTGCCCTAGATCCTAAGTAGATCTCGGCCATCGCGTCTAAAAGCGTCATATCCCCTATCCCAAGCCTAAGCTTCCCAGTAACGATCCTAGCAATGTACCTTGCCTCTCTACCGCTGGCATCGGCCATAAGCCCTGCTAAAGTCCTTAGCTTGACATCCTGCGACTTGGGGCCTGAAGCGGTGGCTATTCTCATCAGCCTTGAGAAGACCTCCTCAACAGTTAGCTCCTCCTTAAACTCAAGCAGCGTTGACTTCCTGCTTATGGCCCATTCTGCAAGGTTGCCTATGTCCCCAATCTTGTTGAACTCCTCTTTTATCACCTTCTCTGGCTGGCCGCTTGCCATGGCAATGGCCCTTAACGCAAGCTTCTCCCCTATGCCAAGCTCTATGCCAGAGAAGTCTGGAGCTATCTTCCCTAAAGTTAGGTAACAAACCTTGTCTATGTCCTGAGCAGGCGTCTTCCTTAGGAGGTCTGCCAAGAGCTCCGTCATCTCGATTCTTCCGGATATTGCTTCGAGCTTCTCATAATACTCGGCCACAACAGAGAAGGGCATGCTCATTTTCATTCCACCTTAACGCTGTGGAACTTCCTTCCTTTGATTGGGATCACAATCTCAAGAACCCCTCCTCTTAGCCTAGCCTTTGCCCCCGAGGGATCTACCTCAACTGGGAGTTCTATCTCCTTCTTGTAGCAGATCCCCTCTCCTGCAATGCTGCATACTGCCTCAAGCCTTACTGCTATCTCACTTATCTCAAGCTTTACATCCTCCTTTCTCACCCCTGGCAGGTCGACTGTTATCCTTACGTTGTCCCTGCCTACTTCAACCTCGTGCAGCGGCTCAATTCCTCCAGGACGGAAGGATATGAAGGTCCAGATTTCTCTCCAAATCCTCTCGATGCTCATTTACCTCACCCCACATATCCTGGAAGTATTGGAGTCACTTTGGCTGTCTTGTCCATTAGCTCTCTGAGTTTCATCCTAAGCTGCTCTGACTTCTCTTCTAAGGTGGAAACCTCTATTTTTACTCCAATAAGCTGGCTTATGGCCTCCAAGAGGGATACAGCAGCTCCTGGGTCTGGATAGGTTGGAAAGCACTGCACTATTAAGGTAGCTGCAGGTATACCCCTCCTCTCCGCCTCCCTTAACATGATAGCTGGGAATCCCGAGATATATCCGTGCTCCAGAACCTCTCCAACCACGTTTTCGAGTAGCTTAGCCACGTTCTCCATGTTGAAGGCCTTGAATACCCTGGGCTTTTCTATGTCAAGCCTGTTGTGTACTCCAACTCCGTCGGGCAAGATAACAAGCTTTGGCCTCATTCTGTCTATCCAATCCATGACTGATGAGGTTAGGTGAACGATGCCCATTCCAGGTATCGGAATCTCTCCTTTAATGGCGTAAATCTTCTCTTTTTCATTGACAAAGACCCTGATTGGATGATATGCCTTTCCCTTCTCGATCCCAACTATTGGAGGGAACATGGTTGAATCTGCAAACCCTATTTCAACCATTTGAAGGGTTCTTACGATATGATCCACTGCAATGAGACCAGCGAGTCCAGCTCCTGGAAGGGCTGCTATCAACACGGGTTCCTTAAGCTCGGGCCCCCTTACCCTTAATTCGACGCTCAATTCGATCAAGAAATTTCTAGTGATTGACAAATTAAAGGTTAAGGAGAACTCCGAACCCACCGGGGACTTTATAAATCATGCTGATTCGCCCTCGTAGGTGAGAGGTCTGACTGGTTGGCTTGTTTTGGTTGATGGGAATGAGTTGAGGAAAGTCATAGATGAAGGAGTCATAAGTTCTAGTTTAATTCTTCCACCTCCCGCCCTAAAAAAGGACGATGAGGTATTCTTAGGTTCCTTCACTGAAAACAAGGTGAGGGTAGTGGGCCTATTTGCAGTAACATCGGTAAGCGAAGAAGGCTTGGAATTGAAGCCAGAAATCCAACTTACTGAGAAGATGCTTGAGCTAAAAGTCTCTGAGATAAAGAGTCTTGAGGAACCGTTGAAGAAGGGCATGTTTAGCCTTAGTCCCAAGGACTATGACAAGCTTAGAGAGGGACTTGAAAGGCTAGGAATGGAGGAGTCGATGGGAGCTGGTTTAACCATTCCAGGGTAGACTGCAAACTAGTTTTTATTTTGAATCGTTTTATCGGAAAGAGGTGCCCCGATGAGGAGGGTTTTGATTAGACGCTTAATGAAGACTCCTCTTGAGGAACAGGAACTTGAGATTGTTGAGAGAA
>QMVZ01000070.1 GCA_003661365.1 Thermoproteota archaeon
ATAGAAGAGAGAATAGATAGCTTCCTAAGGCTAAACGTTGCTAATAAGACTGAAAATGGGGTGATAGAGGTTGATCTTGCGAAAGCAGGATACGACAAAGTTTTAGGGATGGGAAGACTTAGTTCTCCCATAATAGTTAAGTGTAAGGCTTTCTCAGAAAGTGCTATAAGAAAGATTGAGGAAGTTGGCGGGAAGGCCATCATAGCCAAATGAGGTGGTGTAGTTGAGTGTTAGGAACATCATTTTTCTCATTAATAAAGGTATACCAACAGTGGAAAGACCCAAACAACGTCCTTCCCTTAAAGAGAGAATGATATGGACTGGTTTAGTGCTTATTGTATATTATCTACTTTCAAACATCCCTCTTTGGGGTGTTCCGGAGACAAGATATGATTATCTTAGAGAATTGCGGCTAATTTTCGCTGGTTCGTTCGGAAGTTTAATAGAGCTTGGTATTGGACCAATTGTTACCGCAGGCATAGTGATAGAGTTATTGGTAGGTAGCGGCATCATAGGACTGGATTTAACTGATCCTGAGGATAGAAGATTCTTTCAGGCAATTCAACGAGTACTTTCCATAGTGCTCATAGTGACCTACAGTGTTTTCTACGTTATAGGCGGTAGATTTGGTGCCATGCAGCTAAGTAAGAACCTTTTAGTTATCGCTCAGCTGGCCTTAGGAAGCTTAATGCTAATGATGCTTGATGATTTGGTGAGTAAATGGGGAATAGGTAGTGGTATCAGCCTATTTATACTTGCTGGTGTGACTACAGGTGTCTTTTGGAACATTTTTGCTCCTCCTAACATTAAAGTGCCTGAGACTGGGCGTGTTGTTGGAGTTCTGTCAGCATTATTTATAGAGAAATCGGGAGCAATATATAGGGCAGGTTTACCTGATTTAATTGGTCTAGCCTCTACCGTCATTGTAATACTTATTGTAGTAATCACTTATGGAATCAGAGTTAATGTTCCAATCAGTCACACCCTTATGAGGGGGCAAAGAACGAGATATCCAATTAGGCTGCTTTACGTTAGCAATGTTCCAATAATATTTGCTCTGGCTCTAATGGGGGACATAGACTTAATAGCTAAAATAATCTGGTCAAGATTCTCAGAAAGCGCGACAGGATGGCAACAAACCTTAATGAGCATATTAGGTACTTTTGAACTAGATCCTAGAGGACAACCAATCCCTGTCGGTGGATTGGCTTATTATATTGCAACACCACGAGGTCCAACCGATATAATTCAGGACCCCCTCCGATCCCTCATTTACCTTGCCATAATGGTTGGTTCTAGCGTTATATTTGCAAAGATTTGGGTTATAACTGCAGGAATGGATCCTGAAAGTGTGTCGCGACAGCTTGTTGAACAGGGATTGGTTCTACCAGGAAGGAGAGCAAGTTCTAAGGTCATAGCTAAAGTGATTGAAGATTACATAGAGAGCGTAACCATCCTTGGAGGGGCTCTAGTTGGCCTTCTTGCAGCAGGAGCTAATTTTGCTGGAGCCATAGGCACGGGCAGCGGGTTGCTGCTTGGAGTAACAATTACAATCTCGTTCTATGAAGTCATTGCTAGAGAAAGGATGTTAGAATTATATCCCAGGCTCAAAGCATTCCTTGGAGTTTAGTGAGAGGGGATTTCAATGAAACTTGACTGGATTGTATTTCCTCCTGGTTCTTTCGCTTTCCTGACACTATTAGCTTTTCTGATCTCACTTTTTGTTCAGCTAGTTAACAAGAAGACTGTGGATTACCAAAAACTGAGAAGATTGAACCTCATCCAAAAGGAGTATTATGAACTACAAAGGGAATTTCTTCGTACGGGCGATAAAAAGATAAAGAAGAAAATGGAAAAGCTAAAGCCCGACGTAGATAGAGCTAGAGCTGAAAGCTTTAGCATGACCATGAAGCCAATGTTGTATACAACACTACCATTGCTACTAATTTGGCAATTATTGAATCCTTTATATAGAGACATTCCTATCGTTAGACTTCCCTTGGAATTTCCATTCTTAAGTTTATTTAGGAGAGATAGTCCTCTACCTACAAATGTGCTTGGGTATATTAGCTACTATATGTTAGTGTCATACCTTTTCTCATTCATACTCCAAAAGGTATTGGGCACAACTCTGGAGGTTGAGCGATAATGAGGATAATCGAGCTTAATGTTAGAGGAACCAGGAGGAGGCTGAAAAAGAGAAGAGTAGCCGTTAGAACACCGGGTGGTAAAGTAGTCTATCACTACAAGGCAAAGCGGCATGGACCAGCTAGATGTGCTATTTGTAAAAAACCTCTTAACGCTACACCCACAGGTCCTAGGTCCTTTATGAAGAAATTACCAAAGAGTAAAAAACGCCCTAACAGACCATACGGTGGTTACCTCTGTCCATCATGTTTTCGAAAAATCGTTCTAAAGGAAGCACTTAGAGAAGGGGAAATCCTAATAAAAGGAGGAATTTCAGTTACATAAAGCTTGTGTAGGAGGAATGTGATATGGGTCTAATAGAGGTCGGACGTGTTTGTATCAAAACAGCTGGAAGAGAAGCTGGTAAGAAATGCGTTGTGGTTAAAATAATTGACAAGAACTTCGTAGAAATAACAGGACCTAAAGAGCTAACGGGTGTCCGCCGGAGAAGGGTAAACGTAAAGCATCTCCTTCCACTTCCGCTGAAAATTGATATTTCAGAAGACGCTGAAGACTCAGAGGTGCTGGAAGCCTTGAAATCAACAGATCTTTACAAGGAAATTGTAAAAGCAGAGTAGGGAGAAAGTGATTGAATGGAGGAGGAACTAATTGTAAAACGGGACTGTGAGCCTGGACCTCATGGATTTTACCCAGATAACAGGCCTTTGAATCTGTACCTTAATCATGGAGTCATAAATTTAGACAAACCTCGAGGACCTACCTCTTATGCGGTTACTCAAAAGATCAGGAGGATCCTAAAATTCTCTGGTAAAGTAGGGCACAGTGGGACCCTGGTGACCTCTTAATCATGATTAAGAGGTCGGGGAGATCCCAAAGTAAGCGGAGTATTGCCCATTTTATTGGAAAGAGCCACAAGAATAGCAAAGCTGCTAACGAAAGCCGGTAAAGAGTATGTTGGAGTTCTCTACCTTCATGGTGAAGTTCCTGATGAAGCATTACATTCGGCGCTGGAGGAATTCACCGGTTTGATCTTTCAGAGACCCCCGATTAAGTCCACAGTAAAGAGAAGACTTAGGACTAGGCGAGTTCATGAAATAGAGTTCATTGAAAGATGTGGTAGGTATGTCCTCCTTAGAATCTCTGTAGAGGCAGGAACCTACATAAGAAAATTGTTTCATGATATAGGAGAGTTCTTAGGATGTGGAGCAAGTATGAGAGAGCTTAGACGTATTAGAGCAGGTCCTCTGACAGAAACCAGCAGTATTACCCTTCAAGAGTTGGAGAGAGCTTTTATAATGTGGGAAAATACGGGTAATGAGGCCTATCTGAGGGAGAAAATAATTCCCTTAGAGCATGTAGTGGCGCAGCTTTTACCTAAACTCATCGTTAAAGACACAGCAGTAGCAGCAATAGCACATGGTGCCAGTGTTAAAGCCCCTGGAATCTGTGCATTCTCTAAAAATATGAAGAGAAATGATTCTATTGGAATCTTCACCCTTAAGGGTGAATTAATTGCTCTGGGTAGAGTTTTAGTTAGCTCAGAAGAACTTATTGAGTTAGAAAGAGGAGTTGTGGCCGAACCTACGAGAGTAATCATGGATAGAAACTTATATCCTGCTCTTTGGAAAAAGGATGAATAATTTTTTTAGCACTGAACTCCTTCCTGATGTAGCCGGGGTGCCCTAGTCCGGTAGGGGGTCGGCCTGCTAAGCCGATGGCCCGTTCGGGCCGCGCGGGTTCAAATCCCGCCCCCGGCGCCAGTTGGGCCGGTGGTCTAGTGGTATGACGCCGCCCTTACGAGGCGGAGGTCGAGGGTTCGATTCCCTCCCGGCCCACTATCAATAAAGTTGGATGTTAATGGTGATGAATGAATGGTGAGATACTCGATTGAAAAGCTAGCTCATAAGACAGTTGTTACCGATAAAGGAGCTGTAATAGGTAAAGTCGTCGATTTGATATGTGATGAATTATCCGGTAAGATGCTGTCAATCATAGTTGAAGAGATAAAGGGTTCGGAAAAATCAATCACAAGGCTCCTAATGAAGGATGCTGAGGGAAATTTGTTGCTTCCATATAATACAGTAAGTAGCATTGGAGACATGGTAGTTGTCAGCGAGAAGTTATTGCAAGTATATGCGGCCACCAAGAGAGGAGGGTAAATCTAGACTTCATGCAATCTTCTCGTAGCTATTATGGTATTAATCTCTGAAAACATTAGCCTAGTACATATTGCCGAAAGAAGTAAAATTTGGTAAAACTCGTTCGATGGTTCCTTTGTGACATGTACAATGGGGTTTTTGATCATTCTAATGGCGGCCTTCCATAAAGTCGATTCTCTAGTCCATGTTAGAGACTGTAAGAATGATAGAACTTGCTTATCTATTTCTAATCTTAGTTTAGATATTTCTCTTTGAGAATTAGTGTTTTCAAGGATTCTCGCTGTCTGTCTTTTAAGTTGATTATGAGCAAAAAGCAATCGTGTAAGATCACTGTGTCTAAAATAGGAGTTCATTTAGAAGGTAAAATGAGTTTTCTACTTTTTAAGAGACCTTGCCCGAGGAAAGTTTAAGAATTCAAGAACTCTTGCAGGTAGGTGATGGACTTACAAGTAAAGATAACAAAAATTGAATTTGACAAAGCACAAACAGTTCATCGTTATTATATGACCAGCAAGGTAGCTGATGTTGTAATTGAACTTCCTAAAACTTTTAGGAAGTTCAAAACGGGCGCTGAAGGGAAAATTTCTCTTTTAACTTCTGAGAACGTGGGTGAGGCGTGTGAAAACGGTATTTTTCTTCATGGCAGGGTTCTCTCTCTCCAAGATGAAAACAAGAAGGCTATTTTGTCTTTTGGGGGACTAATAGCCCTAATTACAATGAAGAGCGGAGATCTTTCAGCTATCTCGGAAGGTTTAAGTGTTTATTTGTGCATAACAGGATTCGAAACTTAGTGAAACTATTTCTTAGGGGACTCTAATCGCTTATAGTCAATTAAAATTGTTTGTTAGGTCCTATAAGTACAAAAATCGCATCGGGCTAGATAATACGATGTTATAATGAATTTGACATGTACTTATTGCGGCGGAGAACTTGTTTGGTTTGAAGATCATGTGGCTTGTAGTAAATGCGGCCGCGTTCACGTATTCCATGATTTTGGATGCAATGAGTTCATAGAGGGTGGTGGGATACTCAGAGATAATATCTACAAAGTCGTGAGGAGATTGGGGGAAGAAATCAAAATTCCCTACAGAATACAAAAGAAAGCTTCTTACATGCTAGGCAAGTTCTTGAGAAAAAGCGGGATAAAGGCCAGAAATAAGATCTACTATGCAGCAGCAGCTTTAGTTTTAGCCTCAAGAAATGATAACCATGTTGTAACCATTAAGGAAGTTAGAGCCGTACTTGAATCCTTAGGCTGTGCTTGTGGAGAGCAGACACTCATTAGGAAAATGAATGAGATAGAAAGAACGCTTGGAATTAAAGGGGGAAACAGGAGATATGAAGCTTACATAGCCTATGTCCTTAGGAAGTTAGATGAAGATGGTTTACTTCCAAAAGGAAATTGCTTTAGATCTCATCTTCCGAGCCATTTTGACAGAATTCAACTAAGAGCGTTAAAAATAATCAAACTTCTTCACTCAAGTGAGTTCGCAAGGTTCAACCTTCTCGGTAAGAGTCCACTTATAGTGTCAGCTGCTGCAGTTTACATAGCGGCAAAGCAATTAGGGCTGAGAAATATAACCCAAGAAGCTGTTGCAAGAGCAATAAATAGCCATAAGACAGTCATAAGGAAGAGGGCCAAAATGCTTGTTATGATGCTTAACCAAGGGATAACCCCAAGAGGAATGGTGGCGAATGTTTGACAGTAGAAAGATGGCTGATTTATTCCCTTTTTGCCTCTTGCTTCTTCTCATTATCTATGAATTCTACAAAAGAATAGTGCCCATCTTAGTTGGTTTTGATGTAAATGTTTTGATATTCATAGCTCTTCTACCGTTCTTTGTTTTGTTTTTTAAGGCAGGCTTATTCAGAGGCCATAAAATAGAGAAGTATCCTGGCTTAGACGAAGTCTTGTACACACGGGATAAAATCTTAATCCAAGTCAAAGATGAGCGATTTTTAGTAAAAGCATTAGAAATAAGATCTCTTGAGAATAACGATATCGAAGGAAAATTCTCTCAAATAGCAGAAATATTGGCTCATATGGGCATTAATTCCTCTTTAACGATGCTTTGTTCTCCAAAGAAATCCGAGAAACATTTGATAGATCTTACAGCAGGAGAGAACAAAGATCAAAGAAGAGAGATCTTTCAAAACAGGGTTATCTTACTTTGGGTGGAAGAAAAGGATGTTGGAGGACTAAAAATGGCAAAATCGATGTTAGACCGAGCAGAAGACACAATAAAGGCTAGGTTAGGAGATTATTGGGAAGTAATACCCTTAAAGGGTTCTCATTTAAAATCCTTCTCAAATAGCCTTCTTTTTCGTTTTCAGCTAGCTTTGTCTCGAATAAATCTCAAAGAACAAGCCTCAGAGGACCTTGTTAATTCGTTATACTTGGAGCTAGGTAGGAAATCCAATGGTTCGGTGGTTAAACTGAGCTTGAAGGACCTATGCCACCATATCGCCATACTTGGAAGGACCGGTTCCGGTAAAACGACAACTTCAAAATTTCTAATATCAAAAATATGGGAGATTGGGGTTCCTGCTTTGATTTTCGACTATGAAAACGAATATAGAGATCTAGTCCTTATGCTAGGCGGCGTAGTGCTATCTCCAACGCTAAGCGATGCGCTAGTATCAATTAATGTACTAGAGGACCTTGAGAGTTCTAATGATGCTGTGTTAGATGAAATTGTAGAGCAATTTACGATCATTTTAGGACTTACTCCACCACAGACATATCTCCTATTGAAGGGACTTATTCGTTTAAGAGAGCAAGCAGTGAGGGAGGGGTCTCCTACTCTTGTTGATTTATACGAGGAAATTGCTTCTCTTGCAGTCTCAGGTCAAGCTGAGCAGGAAAGTAAAAAGGCTCTTCTTAGGAGAATTTATCCCTTGATTAGGGGAGAGGCTAGGCAAATCCTATGCAAAGAGCACTTACCACCAATGGAAGACATCATGAACGGTCTAGTAAGTGTAGAATTAAGGGATATTGCAACACAATACGTTAGGGAGATATTCACCTTCACTTTGCTGAGAAGAATATATTATTATAACAAAGAAAAGGGTAGAACAAGAGGAATAAGACATATAACGGTGTTAGAAGAAGCAGATAGAGTTCTACCTAAACTGAAAGACCTTAGTGGACTAACAATCGGAGATAGGATGGTATCTGAACTAAGAAAGTATGGAGAAGGGTTTGTAGTGATCTCTCAGTCTCCTTCAAGTTTATCTCCTCATGTCATAAGGAATGCATCTACAAAGATTATACATGCTTTGGGCTCAACTCAAGACATATCTTTCATTCATAGTTTACTTGGACCTTCGGGAAAAGCTATTGGAGAAATTGCTCATCGGATTCATCACCTAAGAACTGGTGAGTGTTTTGTAGTACTTAGAAACTCTTCTGAACTTCCAAGAATAAGAATAGAGCCAGAGTATCAGCCCCCCGAACTAGAGGATGAAGAGATCACATACCTATTTTCACTTGCGCCTAGCTTTTACTGTAAGTGGAGGAAAGAAGTTTTGAGATCCAAGGTGCTCTAAAGGACCAATCTACTTGCTTCAATGCTCCTTTATTTATTTGTAAGTTCTTTGAGTTGATAATGTCGACTATTTCTTTTGCCACGGCATCAATGCTCTTACAGGAGGTATCCATAACTAATATTCTATCAATGCTGAAGGTCTTATATGCTTCAACCAGGATTTGGTTTAGAAATTCCGAAACCACGTTTTCAACTGCTTTTCTGAGAGAGACGTTTTTTGACATGATTCTGTTAAACAGAATTAGAGGATCGCATGTTAACACTACGATGAAATCTATATCTAGATCTCGAAGTGCTCCTAACAAAT
>QMVZ01000071.1 GCA_003661365.1 Thermoproteota archaeon
ACCGCTAAGAAAAGGTGGATATTATCCTCATCTAAGATCTTCACACCCCTTGGGTAGCGGCGATGCGGCTTCCCAACCTTAACTTCTATCCTCAGATCGTTCGCTAGGACGTCAACCTCATAAGAGTCCCTATAGTAAAAAACCTCACCGTATCTCCTGAGGAGGTGTGCCTGGACTACCCACTCGTAAAGGGCAGCATCCAAGAACTTTGTGAGAGTCCATAGCGAAAGGGATCTGGCCGTAAAAGGATCCAAGAAGAAGAATTTGCTCTCTTTCCTCCAGAAGACTTTCTTCCCCCTCCTGTACATGGCTCGGTCGAGCACCATGAGAGCTCTGAAAATTTCCAAGTATTCCCTAACTGTCCTGTGTGAGACAGAGAGTTCTGAGCCCATTGAGGCATAGGATAAGGGAGACGGTGCCTTCCTCAGGATGGAAGACACCAACCCTCTCGCAAGGTGGGGATCCCTCCCAGCCCTTAGCAGCTCGCCCTCTAGCGACCTTATGGTGTACTCTGCAGCCCTTGGATCCTTATTAACTGATAGAGGGAACCCTCCGACCTCTAGGTATTCGTGGAAAAGCTCCCTTATTGCTCTGGACTTCGGAAGGAGCCTGGACATGTCCATTTCAATGTCACCACTAAGCTTAACATCCACACCTTTGACATGGAGAAACTCCTTGAAGGAGAGTGGTTGCGCGATGACCTCCCTACCCCGCCCCATTCTGCCGGGGAAGAGCTCAACCTCACCTCTTAACCTTAGAGAGGAGGAACCCGTTAAAACCAAGACGTCCTTGGCGAAGAAACCAGCGTCCACGTAGCCCTTTATCACCTTCCACCAACCCTTAAGGCTGGTTACCTCATCCAAGAACACGTAGCTCGTCTCAACTTCAGATGCCCTTCTAAATGAATCGTAGTCTTCCAGCATGATTCGGAGGGATTCAGGATCCGGAGCCACATCCAAGTTGAGGTATAATATTGCTTCGGGCCTCACTTTTTTAAGCAGCTCTTCTATCAGCAGATGGATTCCCGTAGTTTTTCCTACGAGCCTTGGTCCTATGACAAAGTTGAGAGAGAAGGGCTCCAGGCTCAGCTTTTCTATCCAGTTCGGCCTCCATCTGACCTTCTTATTGGCCCATTCTGCGACGACTGGGCTGCCCTTGCCCTCCCACCACGGGTTATAAAGGGACAACAGATCTTTCGACATCTTGATACTCTAGCTATCAAAGGGTATATAAAGATTTGATATTTATGATAACATAATGAGCATCGGCAGCCCTCATAAGTCATGATGTAAACACCCTGAAGGGGCAGTTTGGATGATTACAAAGAATTTTTAGCTAGGTTTCTCATTCTTCCAAGTTTTACACGAAGAAAGCCACTTGATGAGTAATCTGGCATGTTAGATTCGAATTTTCAGGAATCCCTTTTACCAAGGATTGAAAGTGTTTAGCTGAAGTATTTTCTAAACTATCTTCATTTCCTACCGAATATCAGTAAATGGCATTGAAAGTTTTGCGCATAAGAACGCTCCAGCCCAAGGAGCTTTACGCAGGTCGAAAGGTAAGGGATTGCCTCGTAGGTCTGTGATAGTGAGATTGATGGGCTCTGCCCTGATATGAAGGGTTATTTCTTCTGCTGGAAGGTTAGTTACAGTTACCTCAACGTGAATAGCTTGATTTTCAATGTCAAGGGTTAAAACGTAATTTGCCTCTGCTGTCAGAGCAGAAATTGGTAAGATCCCAATGGCCAAAGTACAGATGAGTAGGAAGCCATTCAAAGGCTTAAGTCTCTTTTTTAGCATTTTGATCTCGTCGCAAATCTGTTTTGATCTTAACTAAGCTCTTTAACCAAATTCAGTAAATTAAGTTAACGAAAAGTTCTCTTATCATCTATACGCTTATAGGAAGCATCTTCATCAAGTTGAGTAAAAAATGTAACCGAAATTTTTTAGGAGTTCTTCAGTCTTTTTTCAGCATCAAGAAGGGATCTGAGGAGCTCTTGATATCATTTAAATCAGGAGTAAAAGGCCTTTTCTTGATTGTTTTAGTTGTTCTATTGGTGTCCGGATCTCTGCCCAGACTTCAGCCAGTAAGAGCCGGAGAATACACTACGGTCCTTTATTCTGTAGCAGATACCTACGTTAACGAATACGTAGGCACGGGATCTGACAAAAATTATGGATTTTTACCTACAATCGAAGTCGGCTATTATCTGACAGGGGATTTCTACGAACACTCCTATTCCCTCATCCGCTTTGATTTATCCTCCTTGCCAGAAGATGCTAAGATAGAAAAAGCCGTTTTGAAGTTATACTTAATAGAGGGGGGAAGCACGAGTCTAGAGGTAAAAAGAATCGTTTCTCCTTGGAACGAGGAAGACGTAAGCTGGAACAACAAGCCAGACACGCTCTACCTAGGGCGTTTTTACGTCCCGGTTGTCATGGACGTAGGAACTTCCCTTAGATATTATGATGTGGACATAACTACATGGGTTACAGGTTGGTTTGAAGGAGACTACAACAACTATGGAGTTATGATAACGCCTTTGAGCGAAGAGACGATATCCCACTGCATTTTCTATAGCAAGGAAGGACTAAATCCTCCAATGCTTGAGATCACTTACAAGTCTACAGTACCTCCTCCACCAGCATCACCGCGCCCCCTACCGTTACCCGAGGACACGGCGCCTCCAACAGTTGAGATTGAGATCGAGCCATTAGGGGACATCGGACCTGACGACACCGTGAGAATAACCGCTCGGGCTTCGGATGACGTAGCCCTCCAACACGTTGAGTTAACAATCAATCCAGGAGGAATTGTACGCTCCTGGACTGCTGAGCCTGGAGAAGTCGTAACTTCATGTCCTACACTTGAATTTTCAGGGAAATTCAGCTACGGATCTTACACGGTTTTGGTTCAGGCTTGGGATAAGGCAGGACACCTAACTGGAGAAAGTAGAGAATTCCAAGTAGTTGGGACGGGTGTACCTCCAGTGGTTACCATAGATTGCGACACGTCAGAGGTTTTTCCAAATGACGGAACTCCTTTGAGGGTTACGGTAACTGCTAATGATCCTGAAGGAATAAAGTGGATTAGATTTGGCGTTGAGTTAGGTTACGATGATCCAAGTAGGCACCCAGACTTTGGCAGGGAGTACAGATATGATCCCCCTAGGACTAGCGTTTCCCTAACTGAAGTATTCACGAACCTGAACATACCAAGGATCAGACCAGAGGAACGAGATACCATAATCGTAAAGGCTTGGGCTAGGGATGCAGAGAACGTGGATAGCGAAGTAGCTAGCTTCGTAATAAAGATAATCAGGCCGTATCAATGGGACTACGGGCTTCCATACGAAAATAAAAACGACAACTGGCTTGGATGGGGCCGGATGGTCGATGTCTTTGGAAGAGGAGAGCTTAGAGGCCCTGGAGGATTGGATTGGTGGTGGACTTGCGTTGCAAGATTTTGGAAGCCTATCTTTGCTAGGATGGCCGTCAATGGGGAGTGCTTTGGTTTTTGCATGTACAGCAACTGGCATTCAAAATATCAAGTACCAGTACCAGATACATTGACCCATAGCGGTGACGATCTCCCAAGATGCGTCGTATACGATGAGCATCCGTGGGTAAATGAAGGAGATTACGTAAGGAGATCGATTGAGAGATGGCAGGGAGCACAAATCTCTCGGGAAATCTTATACATCTACATTGATCAAATAAGCTACGAATTCAATAAAGGCCAAGGTAAATTCAGATCCTTCGTTAATGATCAAATCCCAAGGATTAGACGAAATATAGAGAGAGGGGTTCCTGGAGTAATACTCATGGCAGAGTATAGGGGTATAAGTGAAGGAGTTATGGAGTGCGTTGGTGCTCATGCAGTTGTGCCTTGGTATGTAAAGGAGATGTCACCTGGCGTGTATAGGATCTATGTATATGACTGTAACAGAGAATTTACCAGCACAACACCATATACGGATTATGATAACTTCGATTATTACCCATATATCGATGTCAGCGAAAATTCTTTCATATGGTATCAGGTTAAGATGAGAGAAACTCTCCCTTCGGGAGATTTGGGAAGAGTAACGGAAATAGAGGGATGGAACGATTTCATATGGTACATATCCTACGAAGAAGCAGCACATTCTGACTACGATCTCATTGACTCGGGTCTTGTTGCCACTGCAGTACTAATTATAGCGACGGTAGGCCCAGCTGCTGTTGTTACAGCTGTTACTATAACAGAACTCTTGCCGATACCTATACCAATTCCGATGGGCCAAGGCATACAAGCGTTTGGATTTCCACTTGGAGAACCAGCCGAAGTGAAATTTGTCGGGGAAGATGAAGGGGAATACTCCTGGGCTGGCATGGCTGGCGATTTTTACTTTGGCTTAGCCAACAAGACTACTAGTAAGGGCGCTGAGGAATTCTTATCATTTGTTCCAAGAGAAGATGCTGCTGGTTGCTCGATAAGGTTCAAGTCTGCTGTTGCGGACGACTCCTTCTCCCTTGGGCTGCTGCACGGGCATCAGGATGACGCGCGAGAATATCTCCTCGACAACATAAGTATTAGCGATGATGGCTACATGGAGGTCTATGTAACGAAGGATCTAAACAACCTTGTAATAGCGAACTATGGAGACGATCCCATATCCATGGAAGTAGTACTTAGGGATAGTGACTGCAACACTCAGGCAAAGGAAAAAATAACCGTAGCTCCGAAGGAGCAGGTTAGCCTGACTGACGACTGGCAGAACCTTGGAAAGGCTTCTCTAAGGATAAGTAGGGCGAAAGCAGAGCCTCCGTCAGAATTTGATTTTACTCTGAGCATTTCACCCTCTAGCGTGGAAGTTTCTCAGGGAGAGGTCGTTACATTTATAGTTAAGGGAGATCTGATTTCTGGAACTCCACATCCAGTAAATCTGAGCTTATCAGGTCTGCCTCCAGACGCAAAGTACAGCTTCGATCCCCCCATCTTAACTCCTTCAGGATCTTCAGTTTTGAAGATCATTACGGGCTCTCTAAGTGGATCCTACACCATATTGGTAAACGCCACAGGTGCTGGAGTCACTAAAGCTGCAAAAGCATCGCTAAAAGTAGGCCCGAGGAAGTGCATAATTGCTACCGTAACTTATGGATCTGAACTCTCCAAAGAGGTTGAGTTCCTAAGGGATTTCAGAGACAATCTTATACTGAATACTTACTGTGGTAATCAATTTTACAGGGTTTTCAATGCTTTTTACTACTCATTCAGCCCACAAGTTGCCCAGTTCATCGTGGCTCATCCTAGAGTCAAGCCCGTAGTGAAATTCTCCCTCTATCCACTCCTGTGGGCTTTACATGCAGCTTCGTGCACTCGATTTCTAGCAAGAATAAACTCTGAAGTCAAGACGGTGATGTCTGGACTCATAGCAAGCTATTTGATAGGGTCATTTTACTTGACTCCAGCTCTATTGATTTTCAATCGCCTTACAAGAAAGCTGAAGAAGATAAATAGAAAGCTTATGTTTGCTCTTCTCATATCCCTGGCTTGCATTACTGCTTCGTTATTCCTAGGAACGGCTATTCACATAGATTTGCTTACGATGTTTGGCTCATCATCACTTGTGATCATAAATATCCTTCTGGGTGCTTCAGTCCTTTTTGAAACGTTACAGCTCGTTAAAAGAAGAGTTCAGCCATCGCTACTCTCTTTTTTAAATGCGCGTCATTAGCTTCTATTCCAAACACAAGCTCAATAGCTAATGTGCTCAGACTTCAACAGCATGCTCCTTTGCAAGCACTTGAAGATTTAAGAAGGCAATAAGCCAGACGAATGCGGCAACGCAGAACGGGATGGCTGGATTTATCTCGTATAGAAAGCCAGCTGCAGCAGCCGAGACCATCTGGGCTATTGTCCGAAGAACGGATCTTAGGGTTGAGATCCTTGCTCTCTTATTGCTTTCGACGACATCAGTCCATAGGGCCTCGAACGACGCAAACCATAGTGCATCTGGAATCGCCCAAATGACCCATACGACGAAAGCCATCATGAAGCCTCTGGACATAACTAGTAATAGATACAGGATAGCAAACAGGCCGGGAGAGAACCTCATTACCTTAATCCTTCCTTTTCTGTCTGAAAGGATCCCTGTAATTGGCACGAGAAGGACGTAAATAACGTTCCAAGAAGCTTCGAGGAGACCCCACTCAAAACGTGTGACGCCAATTACATCAAGAGCGAAGAGCAGCCAGAATCCTCCTGTTAGACCCCAGTCCACACCAGAGAGTATGTCTAGAGCCATCATCCTACCAAGGGGGCCTTTGAGCCATGAAAGTTCTTCCAGTATTCCTTTGAATGAATCACTCACTCCCGATAAAGTACTTCGTAGGTTTAAGGGCTCTGAAATCAGATCCTTTTGATTTTTCAGTGTTTCCTCTAGGCCGAATCTCATGGCAGCGGACATCAAATAAACCGCGCCAGTGGCAATTAATGCCCATCTGAGGGCAATAACTCCGAATTTTTGGTAAAGATAGCCCCCTATCACTGAGCTGACCATGCCCGGAACGGACCAGCAAAGCGCATCAACGATAGAGAAGGTGAAAGCCCTTGCCCTCTCGGGAATTGAGTCCTGAAACAGGGCATGCAGGGCGGGCTCGTACACTCGTTCGAAGGCAGTTCCGATCGCAGTTGCCAGAAAGTAAGGCTGCCAACTTCCAGCTATCGCCCTAGCAAAATAAGGGAAAGCAGCTAGAAGGGTTCCCCAGGCTATCAAGCCCTTTCGACCCCTTTTGTCGGCCATGTACCCTCCAGGTATCATGACAAGCATGCTAACCAGAGCCATAGTTGAGTTCAAGAGGCCTATTACCTTAGGGGAAGCACCCAGCTGCCTCATGTAATCTGAGCTGAAAGACCAGAAAAGGGGGCCTATCATGCCAAAAAGTATCCATGTTGCAATTATCAGGGCAATGTTCTTAGTACGAAATATCTCTGCAAGAGTTGCTTTCAGTTGGGATAGTTCCTCCTTTAGCGCATTGTTTGAGCCTGTGCGCAATTGGCCTTGTTGGCTCATCCCTTAACCAGCCCCTAGCCAGCACAAGAAACCGCGCGTTATTAAGATTTTACCTTCTTAAGAACTCTTCCAGTCCTTTTCTCCTCTACCTCTTCATTTCTTTTCTGAAATCCTTGAAGAGCAAGATTTACTATAGAAAAATTCCTTTTCCCAATAAACGCTTTTAGTACATAGTCCTTGGGTTTATACAGCTTTCCAAGCATTGCAAGCGATAGATTTTTCTCACTTCAACTCATCAATTTAAGGATGTTTTCCAAAGCAGGAGAACTCCCCATGAAATGTAAGATGAGGAATGTCAGAGGGATTTCCCTCAAATTATGCGAGTGCGGCGAAACGGAAGCTAAACCTGCTCTGGTCTTCCTACACGGAATGCCTGGTCAGATTAGCAATTGGAAGTACCAGCTCTCATACTTCTGTCAGAAGTACAGATGTATTGCGTATGATCAAAGGGGATATGGGGAATCTGAAAAGCCTTTAAGGGTATCTCTGGAGGATTACCTTAAGGATCTGGACGGAGTGCTTAAGCACTTCGAACTAAGCCCTGAAGAAGTTGTGCTGATAGGTCATAGCTTTGGAGGCTTGGTGGCCCAAACCTACGCGAAGGAAAGAAGGATAAAAGGCTTAGTTTTGATAGGATCCGTCTTAAAGTGGGAAGTTACTTTGTTAGACAGACTTATTGCAGTACTTCCACCCGTTTTATGGAGGAGAGTTCTCTTCACAAAGAACCCTCTCACTGTAAGAGTTTATAGAGACATGTTCTTCAGCCCAAAGACCCCAAAGGAGGTCTTCGAGGAGTTTATGAGGGACAATGAGAGGTATATATCCCGTTTGCCAGCTCACGTCCACAGGTATTGGAAGTTCTTCTCTGATTACGACGCTAGACCCTGGCTAAGCGACATCAAGGTTAAGACCCTAGTTATGGTAGGGGCTGACGACAAGGTAACGCCTCCTTCTTGGAGTGAGGAAATTCACAGGCTCTTACCAAATTCTAAGCTCGTTGTGATAGAAGAAGCCGGTCATCTC
>QMVZ01000072.1 GCA_003661365.1 Thermoproteota archaeon
ACGGTGAGAACGGAGGATCTGGAAATTCTGGCTCGGTGCAACCGATGCAAATTGAACCTATCGTTGGGCAACCTCCAACTCCTTCAACGAACCCCCTTCTTGGGACATCACAGTGAGCTATTGGTCCCTTGCAACCCAGCAATCCCATGCAGTAAGGTTCACCGAATTTTTCTGAGAACTCACCCTCTGCAAAAGTCCCTGCCCTTGGACAATTTTCATGTGCAGTTTTTTCGAATATGAACTTAGGCCTGTTGTGCTCGTCAAGCTCCGGAACTGGCAAAAACCCTCTTGCGGTTAGCACTAAATGTGTCAATGTTTCGGCTACATGTTCTCCTTGCGCTGGACAGCCTGGCACACAGATTACTGGAAGATTAAGTTTGCTCCTCCAATCCCTTCCCAAGAAGTCAAGAAGCCCTCTTGCACCAGTTGGATTTGGAGTCCCGTGAGGAATTCCTCCGTAGCATGCACAAGTTCCAACAGCAACAGCGGCAGCTGCACGAGGCGAAAGCTTTAGTATCCAATCATTGATCGTCATGGGCTTTCCTTCATCTTCTCCCACTAAGCACCAAAAACCACCCATTTTCTTTGCCAATTCTTCATTTGGAATTGCGCCTTCAAGAACTAGGACGAATGGGTCCAGTTCTCCATTTGCAGCCGATCTCAACACGTCAATTGCTTTCTCTCCATGGGGTAGCATAATTGTTTGGTGGAAGGCCAGGTTAATGTTCGCTGCTTGAGGAAGATAGCCGGTTAATAGATCAGCAAGGCTTGGGTGCGTTGAGCCTGTTAGAGAAACAGTACAACCAGTACATCCTTGACCTTGTAACCATATAACGTTGATTTCTTCCGCGGACAATTTGGTTCCACTGAGTAATTAGTCGATTAGTTAAATATTTTACCGTTCTCGAAAAGAAATTCCTCGTTCTCAGATGTCTTAAGATCCCATTTCATCTAATATTCAAGATCTCTTTAAACACAGTTATGTACTTTATGCTTTCTGTAAGAGACTTTCAACGGCTGCAGCTAAACTAGAGAAAGTAGTCTTCAACTCATTTGATGCGAGATAAGGAGGATATCCTTCATCCATAGCCTTCTCAACTCTTGGTTCTATTGGTAGACGGACTAGTAAGCGAGTTTTGAACTCTTTAGCCAAGTCTTCTCCTGAACCATATCCAAAAGGCCTTATCTCTTCTTTCCCACACTTGAAGTATGACATGTTCTCTACCAAACCTAGTATTCGGATTCCTTCGTCAACTAACAATCTCAAGCTCTTTCTGACTACTGAACGGGATAACATCGACGGCATTGTTACTACCAAAGCCCCAGCAGACCTCAGATTCCTGATAACCCTGATAACCCATAACACTTCATCGCCCGTGCCTGGTGGCAAGTCTATCACTAAATAGTCGAGATTTCCCCAGCTCGTCAGGGCTACTAAACTAGTTATTAAATCCATTTTATCCTTTCCTTTGATTAGTACAGGGCTGTCTTTAGTTAGAAGGCCGATAGACATAATCTCTACGTTATGCTTCCTTACTGGTCTAAATCCCTCCTTACCTGCTCTTACCTCTTCCTTAAGACCAAGCATAATGGGGACAGAAGAGCCATGAACGTCTAAATCCAATAGACCCACCTTTTTACCCCTCTCTGCAAGTGCTAGCGCTAGGGAGGTAGAAACAAAGCTCTTTCCAACACCACCTTTTCCAGCTGTTACTGCTACTATGTTGCGAACTTGAGAAAGTCTTCTTCTGGCCTCCTCGAAGAGAATGTCTGACATCTCGCTCAAGTTCTCATCACCACCTTCGAGATGCGCAGGCCCTTGCCTGATGCCAAATCAAAATCCCTGCTCTTACATGAGGGGCATTTAAGCAGAGCCGGGGCTAAATTAGGCAAGAAATGGAGTGCACTCTCTTTTGTACCTGATGGTTCTTCAATAACGCTGAATTCCTCTGAAAGTATTTTTTCTACTGTTTCAAAGTCCCATTCAGCTCCACAATTGTTGCATTTGAACTTTGCCTTTTCCTCTTTTAGCACCAGCCTAGTTCCCTCAACTAGCGTTCCCTTGCTTAGTTCCCTAAAGGCCGTTCTAAACACTAAAGTATCCAACTCCATTATCTCCCCATGAGTAATCTCAACTTCCTCAAAAGCAGTGGCGCCTCTGTCTTCTGCCAGTCTGATAAGGGAGTTAATTACCGCTTCGGCTAGTGACCACTCATGCAATTTGACCTTGTCTCTGCTCAGAACCTAGATATTTATACTTTTAGTCTTTCTAAGCGTTCTTAAATGACAAGATCTTTCCTATAAAAGAAAACCAACAAACATGATACGTAACTCATTAACTTTGTAACAGAACACCAAAAGGCAGACGAATTATCTCTTCAGAGATCTTACTCGGAGGGATTTGGATCAAGCCTCTGCGATCCTTATATATAATCAGGGTGGCTTCTAAAACCCGCTTTCGCATTATCAATGCCCTTATTACGCTCTATCGATCCTAAGAATAGGTTAACCTTGATGGGCTTTCAAAAGAAGAAAAATACTAAATATTACTTGAGGTTTGACCTAGGGACGGTGATAAAAATAAGCAACAGAAAGACCAAAATACTTTCTTTCTGGGGAAAAGGTGGGGTTGGAAAAACAACATGCGCAGCATCTGCTTCTATTTACTTCGCTTCAAAGGGTTACAAGGTTCTTATATTAACAAGCGATCCAACACCCTCTCTCTCAGATATATTCGACGAACAGATAGGTACAATGGCAAAGAAATTGGCTCCTGGATTGGAAGCAATTGAGCTAAATGAAGAAGCCGTTTTAAACATGTGGAAGCAGAGATTTGGTGACGAGGTCTACAAAGTTGTTTCATCATTCTTTCCTGTGGAAAAAGACATCCTAGATTACATATCTGGAGCACCAGGAATATCGGATGAATTCATGCTGGCCTACATCTTGGACCTCTACACTTCAGGTAAGTACGATTACATTATTTGGGACGCAGCCCCCGCTGGAGGCTCTCTCAGGCTTCTAAAGATAGAAGAGAAGTTTTACAAGCATCTAGGAGAAGCTTCTAAACTCTACTTATCCCTGAAGTCAACACTGGACAAAATAAGGAGAGCTGAAGGTAAGGATCCCTTAAAGATAATAGGAGACTGGAGGAAATTAGCAGAAGATGTCCTTGAGCTAATATCTTCCCCTGTGTTCTCGATATATCTTGTAGCCATACCAGAGTGGCTCGGCTTCTCTCAAACGAGAAGAATTCTTAGTGAATTAAGAGAGTTCAACGTAAAGGTTCCAGGTCTAATAATAAATCAAGTGGCGGTGGAAGATGTGTGCAATTGCGATATATGGATGAAAAAGGTGAAAATACACGATAAATACGTCAACATGTTGAAGGAGACGTACGGATCCAGCATGGAAGTGATAGTGGTCCCGATACAATCCTATGAGATTAAAGGCATAGAAGCACTTAGAAAGTTCTCCAGAAACCTGAGTGCTTTGCTGGATAAGCAACTTACAACCTGATCCTTTCAAGAGATTTTGTGATCTTTGTTTTTGTTCTAAATGCCTGTTTCATTCAATTTTTGCCATTTTCATAACAAAGCTCCGATCGAATACCCTATTCCCAGAAGCAGTTGAGTTACCAAAACCACCACAACGTTTGCTCCGAGCGCAGGGATTAACCTATCCCTTTCATCATAATTCTCAATCGTGATTTTAATCGCTTTAAATCCCATCGGCACTGTAAGCAGACCGAGTAGAGAGGGTAAGGGCATAATACCAAAGAGGCTTGCAAAAACAATCCACAAATATGTGAGAATAGTTAGAAAATAGTAAACCCACCTAGCCTTTCTTCTCCCAAGCAAGATCACCAGGTTTTTCCTTCCCACTTCTTTATCTGCCTCTAGATCAGGAAATTCATTGAGAAAAAGCAGATTAAACACTAAGATTCCAGATGGAACCGATGCTATAAGCGCTTTCAAAGAGTAAGATTCTGCTTGGACCACATATGAACCAAGTACTGGTAGTAAGCCCAAGCCCATTCCTGCAGCCAGCTCTCCTAGCAACCACTTAGCAAGGTGGGTGGTGTAAAACAGAATGAAAATCGCTCCTAAAACAATTATGGGAACTAAAAGTAGTTTGGTGATTAGCAAGAAGATTGCTCCTATGCTAGCGCCTGACAAAAAGCATACAATACCAAAAATATACACCTTCTTTGGATCTAAAAGACCAGCCGGTAGAGTACCGCTTCCACCACTAAATGGAGTTTTTGCTGTCTTAAAGTCAAGGCCGCTTTTGTAGTCGAAGTATTCATTAAGCACGTTTACACTCATATGTAAGAGTATTAAACCAACTAGCGCTAGAATTGCACGAGGAATGTTTAGAAAACCATCATAGAAAGCTATTGCTGTCCCTAAGAACACTAAAATGATTGACAGGGGTAGGAAATTTACTCTTGCTACGGAAAACCAGGCTTTTAGGCTCTTTTTCATTTTTATCCCTTCCTTAAAAATGATTCTTCTTATAACGTTTTTTATTACTTAAGTTATTGAATAACCGATGTTTCATGCCAATCGACCCTTTAAAGATAAGAGAAGACTTTCCTATTCTGAAAAGAAAAGTAAACGGGCATCCTCTAATCTATTTGGATAACGCTGCGAGTAGTCAGAAGCCAAAACAGGTTATTGAGGCCATCACTATGTTCTACGAAAATCATTATGCGAACATACACAGGGGAGTTCACACTTTAAGTCAAGAGGCATCAGAAGCTTATGAAGAAGCTCATGCTAAGGTAGCTAGGTTCATATCAGCGAATGGCTCAGAAGAGATTGTATTTGTAAGGAATACCACCGAAGCCATTAACTTAGTGGCCTACTCTTGGGCATTGCGTCAGCTGAAACCTGGTGATGAGATCTTAACAACACTAATGGAACACCACAGCAATATAGTTCCTTGGGAATTACTCTCACAGTTAAAAGATATTCATGTAAAATATGTTGGAATTACAAAAGATGGAGTCCTAGATTACCCCGAGTTCGAGGAGAAGCTATCCCAAAGAACGAAATTAGTTACTGTGGTTCATGTATCGAATGTTCTCGGAACCATAAATGATGTCAGAAGAATCTGTAGGCTAGCTCACGAGGTTGGAGCCCTAGTATTGGTTGATGGCGCTCAATCGGTGCCTCACATGCCAGTTAGCGTAAAGGAACTGGATTGCGATTTTCTTGCTTTTTCAGGCCATAAGATGCTTGGTCCAAGTGGTATAGGAGTTCTTTATGCTAAAAAGGAAATTTTGGAGTCCATGAGCCCATTTCTCGGAGGAGGAGGAATGATAAGTAAGGTCCGCTTTGACACCTCCACAAAGAAGTGCAAGATAGACTGGAATGTTCTCCCATGGAAATTTGAAGCCGGAACTCCCAATATAGAGGGGGGCATTGGGCTAGGAGCTGCTGTTGACTACCTCTCATCGATAGGAATGGAGGAGGTTAGGAGATACGAGGAAGAACTCGTATCCTATGCGCTGAAAAGGATGAGTGAACTGGAAAAAATCAAAATTTATGGTCCCTCCGATCCTAGGATGAGAGGAGGGGTTATCTCCTTTAATTTGGAAGGAATGAGTCCCCACGACGTCGCTATGATCATGGATCAAAGCGGAATTGCCATAAGGAGCGGCTATCATTGCGCTGAACCGTTACATGATGCAATGGGAATCCATGGTGGTACCGCTAGAGTTAGCTTCTACATTTATAATACCACATCTGAAATAGACATCTTCATAAATAAGTTGAAGGAAATAGAGGCCATAATTTAATTACTGGCCAATGAAGTCGTTTTAGAAGGGGAAAGACTCAGATAATGCTGACCATATAGAGGGATTATCCATGGCAGTTAAAGTAGTCGTGTTCAACTTATTCAGAACTCTTCTGGAGAGCGATAACACGATTAGAGAAGCTTACAAAAGAATGTTAACTGAGACAAACCTTCCTAACGATCAAAACACCCTTAAGGACTTGATGATTGTGGAGCAGCTTAAGCAGATATCAGATGAATTTGAGAGGGAGGTTTGGTGGAAAGAGTTCTTTGGATCAAAGGGAATAGAGCTTGATGAGGAAAAGCTAAAGGAGATGAAGAGAGTTTTCTGGGCAAGGAGACTTCAGCTATCAAGACCTGTTCCAGGCGCACCGGAGACTTTGAAAAAATTGAGGCTCATTGGATTTATAACAGCAGCTATTTCATCCGAAGATGCTGGAAAAATGCTTGTAAGATCATTACTGGAGAAAACAGGCTTATTTGAACTTTTAGATTCTATAATTTGTTTGAAAGGTAGGTCAAACGAGTTAAAGGCCCTTGACTCCATAGCCAAGATGAATCGAGTCAAGAGAGGCGGAATAGCCTATGTAGACATTTACCTAGAGAGGGTAATCACTGTCCAAGCGAATGGATTCGTTGGTATCTGGTTGAGCGAAAAGACGGTTCCTGAGATAACATCTGTAAAATCTGTGAGTTCAATAGCGGAGCTTCCCAGCATGCTTTCTTCTATGAGGGCTGGACCTAGCTGGTTTCACCGAGGAACTGCCTCTTCAACATTTTCCTGAACTCTTTTGAGTCAAGGGAAAGCATAATAACGTCTTGAATAGACTTAATGACATTGACCTCCATTTCTATGGGTTTAGAACCTCTGAACCTCTTTTTCAACCCAAATTCTTTGGCAATCTTGTCAGAAGGTTTTAGGATAAGTTTTGTCAGTTTCCAAGAATCGGTGTCAACCTGAATGTCCAGAACCTCTCCAATTTTCTCTCCATCCGATGTAAGTACATACATGCTATATATGTTCGATACCCTCATACTATCACCTAGGAAAGCGAAATTCCATCTCTAACAAAGCATCTAATGCGGTCTTTATCAAGCCTTCCTGAGAGGGTTTTAAGAATTCAATGCCTTCTTCTACCCCCTTTGGAGGCGAGAGGACTAAGAAAATCCCACCAACGTATATCCTCTTCCTCTCTCCCTTACAAATCCACCTAGCATTATAGCTAGCCGCTAAGGCCGAAATAATGGAGAATTCCATCTCAGTACAGAGAACCCCGAGCTTTTCGAGGAGTTTCAAGTTCTCTTGAGCTCTCTTTGGAAAAGCGGAGAAAGAGGGATCTTCTATCTCATATAAAGCTTCCTTAGCGTGTGTAACACCTACATGTAGGTTCCTACCAAGTTCGTATCCGTTTTTCTCAGCAGCCCTCACTAACGCGATTACTACATCTGGATCGGCACATAGCGGATATTTTGAGCCGACTATCCTCTCAGAAACCCTTTCCTCAGCTACCGCACCCGTAGTAACAACTAAATCTCCTGGTTTGACGAAGCGCTGAAGGCTACCGGAGGTTCCAACCCTCAAAAGGACTGCATTCTCATGTTTGTTGAAATCTATACCCTCAATAACTTCTCTCACAACAATTGCTGCTGAAGAAGGGCCTATCCCTGTGTCTATAGCCGTAACAGGTTTTCCTTCATAAAAACCGTTTATCATCAAAAACCTGCCATCCCAAACAACTTTCTTTGATTCAAACATCTCAGCTATCTTTCTAACCCTAACTCTAGAACCGGGAAGTAACACGTAAGGATTTACTTCACCTGCCTTAGCTCCTATATGATGAAATCTTCCCTCCTCATCCCTAAAGACCATAAGATCACCCCTTGTCGCACAACAAGCCAGGCTCCCTTTGCTCTACAAATAGAGAGGTATCCCTTTCATCATAACCAACTCTCGCTGGCGATGTCAGCCTGTGAAACAGGATTTGAACGATCTTCATTCCTGGATAGAGTTTGACAGGGGAGGTATTCTCACAGAAGATTTCTAAAATCATTGGAACCGGTTTCTTAAGGCCAGATCCTGGATTGACTAACCCAGCAGCGTGAACGATAACTCCAAGTCTTGCAATACTGCTCCTTCCTTCTAAGACGGCTGCTAAATTTTTTGAAATTGTTATCTTCTCCCTGGTGCGTCCTAACACAAATTGACCTGGCGAGATAAGGAAGGGCTCTCCTTCGGTATCTATTAGCT
>QMVZ01000073.1 GCA_003661365.1 Thermoproteota archaeon
AGAATATGTAGAAAGAAGGAGCGTTAGAGAAATAGAGTTTGAAAAACTTAGAGGAGTCGCCATAAAGAACAGGACTTACGTGTTCACACTTGCTGGGAGTAGATTTACGTACATACTTCCTTATGAGACAAGAGAAGTTCCAGAGCCATGCACATATACTGGAGATCTGGATGAAAATCATCTTTCAACAGGAATAAAGGAACTAGACGAGATATCTGGAGGCCTCATGAGGGGAGGCATCTTTCTCATTGAGATAGAGCATGGAGTAGGGCTAAGGTATTTGCCACTTCTTCACGTGATGGGACGTCACGCTGTACTAGCTGGAAGGGCTGTCTTGGCACTGCTGAACTTCATTCCCATACCAAGCTTTGAGCCTGAAGCAGAGAAGGCCAAAGAGAAGAGAGAAAGACCCTTGTCCGTAGTCTACCCGGAAGAAACATATGATGATACCGCTGTAGCATACGTTAGGGAATATGAGCGCTTAAAGCACCAGTTCAAGGAAGTACTGGAAATAGTAGATCTAGATGCAATAGAATCGAGGTTTGGTTATAGAAAGGCTATGGACTTCCTAATTGATGCTATATCAAGGGCTTTCTCCAACAGAATGCCAGTTATCGTTCTCGTCAAGGGAGGAATGACGAGCGTTAGCATAGCCCCCAGGCTTGCATCACAACACATAGTGTTAAAGGAAATGGATGGAGCGTTGCTTATTTACGGAGTTTCTCCAAGAACGGGACTCTACTGTTTAGTACCCGAGAAAGGGAAGATGAGGATGATTCCAGTACTTTAATCAGCCAGAGGGATCTCGATGGGAAGGCTAGAAGAGCTAGTAATCAAATCGACCAAAAAAATCTTCAAGGAGGTATTTGGAGATGTCGTTATGCAAGCTGTTCAAGACTTCTTAAGGGAGAGGGATTTGAACTTGGATGATACTACCTTGGACATCGAGAAATTTCACAATTCCTTGGTACTGCTCTTTGGGGAGGGAGCAGAGGCCTTGGAAAGGGCGATCGTCGATGAGCTTTATAGAAGACTAGGCTTAGTTGAACAAAGATTTTCGGGATTCGTTGAGGACATTAAAAGACTAGAGAAGCAATTACGTTAGAGCCTTCTAGTCCTTGCGATACATTTGATGATTTGTATTTCAAGGCTTTTCTTCACATAAACTCAATTGCTGTGAAAAAAGCAATCATTACGAAGAGTACTGTGAGCACAAATATGTTAAGAGGTTTCGTTTCTTTGGCACCTCTCTTAAGAAGTTCCAGTTTTAAATTGGCTGCAGCATGGATGGAAGCTAGAATGGAAAGGAGGTAGGTGCTCTTTCTGTGTAAAAAGTACCCGTTTTTCCAGTTTATCAGGCCAAAGGTTAGCCTTATGACAAGATCTCCCTTTGCTGTCATAGAATATCCGCTGAGAACTGTAATGAAAAACAACATCAGCATAATCCAAGGGAGATAGCGGTTGACCTTAATCAAGGTGTTTACGATTGACTTCATTTCATTCTAACCCTGGAACTATTTGGCTTTTGTCATTATTAACGGGAATTCACTGCTTCAATAGGTCGAGGTGTGTAACTTTTTACTTTTTCAAATTTAGGAGAACTGATGGGAGTTTATTGAAGGCCAATACCCTGTTTTTCAATGGGATTATGAGAACCGCTTTGCTTAGAAGCATTTTAAGAAGGCTTGGGAGGTAGCAGTAAGAATGAGGGATTTCATCTCGATTCTTGATTTCTCGAGAAGCGAATTGGAGTCAATTTTCGAAGAAGCCGATAGAATGCGTGAAATCAATTGCTCTGATATTCTAGAGGGAAGAATAATGGCGCTGGCCTTCTTTGAACCAAGTACGAGGGCGAGATTGGGCTTCTCAGCTGCCATGTTTAAGTTGGGAGGTGGCGTTATAGAACTTGGTGGACCGGAAAAGTCTGCTATGTCTAGAGGCGAGAACTTCTCCGATACAATAAAGGTGCTTGATGGCATCGCTGATGTGATCGTAATAAGACATGGTTTGGAGGGGGCATCCAAGCTTGCAGCGCAAATAGCTGAGTCTCCAGTCATAAACGCTGGAGATGGAAGCAGAGAATACCCAGTTCAAGGTATTTTGGATCTTTACGCCATAAAAAGCTTTTTGGGAAGGATTGATGGGCTTCATATAGGTATTATAGGGGATCTAAGGTATGGAAGGTCTGTGAGATCCTTTATACTTGGATTGACGAGGTTTCTTCCCGCAAAACTTTACTTAATGTCTCCGGAGAGTTTGAAGATAAAGGAGGACATCAGAGAAGCCTTGAATATCTCAAGAATAGATTTTGAAGAGATATCATGGTTAGAAGAAGTGATATCGGAACTTGATGTTTTATACGTCACTAGGCTACAGAAAGAGCGTTTCCCAGATATCTCGGAGTATGAAAAGCTCAAAGGTACTTATAGAATAGAAAAATCCCTGCTAAAGGAGGCTAAGGAAAGGATGATAATACTACATCCTCTTCCGAGAACGGATGAACTTAGTCCAGAAGTAGATGAAACCCCTCACGCTAAGTACTTCAAGCAAGCAGCACTTTACGTGCCCGTCGCAATGGCAATACTGAGGGCTGCAATGCTCTAAAGTGCTCCCAAGCAGGGTATTTCAATTTTGCGCTTAAATTCCGGCAATTATTTTTAACTAAATTGAGGGCGTTTTCAGGAATTGATGAGAGACCTAAGATCAAGGCTGTCTCCTTTCATACAAACGCTAAAAACAGGAATCTTTCCATACTTTTGATTACATGGGTTCTCTTTTCGCTAACTCGACCTCTCTTTTACCAGTTCGAGTCTGATTATGTTAACAGATTAGGCGCTTCTCCTGAGATAATAGGACTGATGGGGTCCTCAGTCGTGCTAGTTAGTATGTTAATTCAGATTCCGGGGGGTTATCTAGCCGATAAAAGGGGGGTAGAAAGAACCTAATTGTTTGGGGCACTTTCTTGCTCGCATTTCCTAACTTTGTAAAAGCGCTAAACTGGAAGTTGGAGAGTTTATTTCCTTGCATCAATCCTAGCTACTTTGATAAACAGCCTGTATTCTCCTGCGCTCCACGCTTTATTCCAAGATTCTCTCCCAAAGGATGCTAGAGGTTTTTCCTCTTCTCTAATCGACGGGATCTCTTGGGTAATACCTAGCGTATTTAGTTTGTTCTTTGGAGGGTATCTCTACGAAAGGTATGGTTTGCATGGACTCAAGATGTCCTTATTCTTGATCTCAATCTCTTATCTGGTATCTGGTGTTTTAAGATGCGCCCTTACTGAAACATTAGTAAAGAGTGAGGTCAATAAGCCCGATATTTACCCATTTAGAGAATTCTTTTCAAGCTTGAAACGAGTTTTTGAGTGGGCATATAGGTCTATAGGATATCTTCTGATGATTGAGGCCCTTTTTGGAATTATACGTGGTTTAGTTGGAAGCTTCTGGGTTTTGTATGCACTCAGAGTTATTGGAATAAAGAAAATCGAATATGGTGCCTTGCAGGCCATTTTCAACATAGTATACTTCCCATTAAGCCTATATGGGGGTAGGCTTTCAGATAAGAGAGGAAGAATCAGACAGATGCGGTATGTCCCATTATTGTGGGCTGTTTCTAACCTTATCTTCATAAAAGCAACTGGATTTTCGATGATTTTGCTTTCATATCTCATTTCTCTATTAGGAGAAGCGTTTTGGTGGCCAGCACTTGATGCCCTCTGGATAGATGTAGTGCCGAGGAGTAAAAGAGCGAGAATCTCCTCAGTAAGGAACATTGTTTTTGGAATTTCTTCAAGCATAGCTTCAGCGATGGGTGGACTTCTCTGCGCTAGAAGTCCAGCATATCCTTTCTTTTTTGTTGCAGTGGTTGATTTACTCTTTACCCCAGTAATGTTGGTCATTAGGGAACCAAAAGAGAGAGAAGAATAAGCTCACTTTTTTGTAAGCTTAAGGGTATCCTACCGTGGTTCCATACATATATATCTCAATGAAAAGTCCAGCAAACAGCAATGACAACAATAAAAGCAGTCTAGATTCCTTTAAACGATAAAGGGATCTTGGGGCTATGTAAAACTGTAAGAAAAAGGAATAGAATCCGACAACAAGGGACAAATAAGGTATGAAGCCCCCCAAAGCACAGGGGCCTGTGCCATAGCACATTGCCTTCCATGCATCGACTATGGAGCCCTTTCCTCCTAATATTAGGAAGATTATGTGGAAGACCAAAGTTAGGATTGTCAGAAGGACTATGGAAAAGAAAATTATCAGGAAAAACTCTATTACAAACGCAAAATTCCCAAATTTTGGGAGAAGATAACGAGTGGTCATTCGATAAGCTATTATCTGAGATTGATAAGCTGAGGAAAGGTCTGTGCTTCCATATCCATATAGATTTAAGGCTATGGTGCCTATTGAGAGCAAGAGGGTTGTCTGTAGAAAGAAATAGAAGGGCTTCCTCCAATTATGAAGTCTAACCCTCCTGAAGAAACCCTCAGGATCTGTTATTATGGATATTAGATCATTGAAATACAAGTCAATCCCAAAGTAGGGCCTTTTTCTAAAAAACATTAGGAGAAGTTTTTGATCACCTCGATTCCAACCTGTCTTAATCCGCCTTTTTCAAGCACATATGCTCCAACAGTCAAATTAGTATTGTCAACTATCAGCCAGACAACTGGATTCAACTCCATATACCTCAAATCAGATGCTGATGGTTTGGGGGGAGCTGGATGAGAGTGAAATATACCCACTAGTTCCAATCCCATTTTCTCTGCCTCAGAAAAAGACTCCATCAAGAAAATTGGATCTGCTATAAAATGAGTTGTTGATCTCTCAGAGTAGCGAAGAAGCTTAATTAAATGAACTATGGCTTTATTTCCCTCAATTCTTCCGAATAAAAGGGCTCCAAACTCCTTTTCAGATTTCTTACTTTCTTCTAGTAATAGATTCATTTTCTCTTTCAAAATAACAATCCTGGAGACCATCTCTAAGAGTTCTTCTCCCATAATCACGTATAAGCATATCTATGTTTCCATAGCGTTGAGAAATCCATTATGCTTATTTTCCAGTTACAAGTAATTCCTTGAACTGGAATGACCAATCTCACCATTAGACGCTTTGTGGAAAAAGATGCAGAGGGCTTGGCAAAGCTCTTAAACGAGAGCGAAGAGGGATGGCCTGGAGGACTAACTGGAGGCATACCATACACAGCTGAAAGAGCTAAAGAGTGGATTGAAAGGAGTTCTTGCTTTGCTCCGCTTGTAGCTGAGCTTGATGGTGAGATTGTAGGGATTTGTACTGTAACGGAGCATTTTGAAGAGAAAGACTCAGCTTATGTCGAGTTCCTTAATGTGCATCCAAAGCACAGAGGAAAGGGGATAGGAAAGGCTTTGCTTCTAGCCAGCATCGAAGAAACCATGAAAATAGGGAGGAAAAGGCTGGACCTTCACACCTGGGGAGGAAATCTCCTCGCAGTTCCCCTTTATAAGAAGACTGGGTTCTTTTGGGTTCCTAAGACTAACGTTTACATGCAGAACTACATACCAGCAATTCTAACGCACCCTCTTACATCTAAATTCTTTGAAAAGCTCGATATTTCTCATCCTAAGTGGTACAATTACTTTGTTAGAGAGCTAACACAAAAGGAGGACGACTTCAGAGAAAAGGGGATGAAGGTTTTCCCATATGAGTTTGAAGTAGAAGGAAGAAGGCTGCGAGTCCTTGTAGATAGGGAAGCTAGGGAGATAATGGGAGTTGAGACCTCTGAGCTGGCAGTTGAGTGTTGGGTTGAAGAGCAAGAGGCACCTGCTGGATTTTCCCAAAGGATTAGATGGAGGGTAGAGAACAAAAGCAATGAAGAAATTAAGTGCGCCTTGTTCACCATCCCAGATCCTGAGATCAAGATAATAAAGCCACCAAAGGGTTCTTTTAGCGTTTCTCCTCATGAAGAGGTTGTAATCGAAGTCCTCTTCGAGCCAGATGTGATGGCAGAAGAAAGACCAGAAGATGAGAGGTCTAGAAAGATATCCGGCAATCTACTTATCGGGGACCTTCTGATACCTCTTACGGCTGGTGTTAGAATTAAGCAGCCTGTTGAGGTAACGATAGATCCACTGCCTTTCTCTTGCTATCCCGGAACTGAGGCAGAGATCACAATAAACCTGAGGTCTTTCCTAAAAGAAAAGGCAAAGGTCTCTCTTTTACTCTCCCATTCAAGTGATCTAGAGGTAGAGGCAGAGAAGAGCTGCGAATTAGATCCAAAAAGTTTCTCTGGGCTAAATGCAAGGATCAGGGTGCCAAAAGGGACGAGAACTGGAGCATATCCACTCATATTAAGGGCACTAGTCAGCAAGGAGAAAAAAGAGGTGTTAACTAAGCCCAAGGAATTTCATGTGAGGGTTCTTGAGCCTTCTGGCATCGTGGTTGCAACTGAGGGAGACAAACACAGGCTAATTGCTGAAAACATGATCGCAAGGATAGAATTCAACCTTAGGAAAGGCGGAACGATAAGCGTATTTGACAGGCTTTCCGGTAGGCTTATGATTTATGCTCTTAGAGTAGGAATAGGACCTCCTTTCTGGCCCTCAGAGTTTGACATAAAGTCATTTGACTATAGAGTTGAGGAGGTTCCTTCTGGCTATAAAATAACCCTAAGCGCAGATTCTGACAAGTACAGGGGGCTAAAACTGATAAAAGAGGTCACTATCTTCGGAGGAAGTCCCTTGATCGGAATAAGATATGGCTTTGTCAACAACTCACAGACAACCAGGGAGTTCAAGTTGCAATCAAGGAGTTGGGCAAACTTCTGGGGATCCATATACAACATACCCATTAGAGGAAAGCTAGTCAGAGCTCCTGCAATTGAAGGCGATTTCCCCTACTGGGAAAGAGACCTACCCAAGAGCCCAAAGGATTTCAAGGAAAGATGGGTTTGTTTCGAGTTCTCTCAAGATGGAGTGTCGCTAGGAATCCTCTGGGATAAGGTTGAAGAGAACGAATTTGGGGCAGGCAAAGCTAACTTCGTCTTTGACGTAAAACTAAATCCCTTCTCCATTAAGTGGCTAGAGCCATTTTACCTTTACATAGGTCCAGGAGATTGGAAAGTTGTTAAAGAACTCTGGAGAATGATATACATGAGCAGAGTAGAGCCAGAGCCCTACGAGAAGGTTACGGAGGAGTTCTTCATAGATGTCTCAACTCATCCCATAGTGTTTGAGGGAGAGTCCCCGTTAGAAATAAGGATCACAAGCTCAAGGATGAGGAAATACAAAGGAAAGCTTGCTATAAACCTTCCAGCCGGCTGGAATGTAGAGAAAAACGAATTCGAATTTGAGGACTTTTCCATGGATAAGGGGAAGGTATTTACTACCAAGATAATCCCGAATTGTCCTCCGGGGGCCTATAAGGGCGATATAATCCTTGATTTGCCCGAAACCGAGTTGAAATTTGATCTTCCCCTCATCCTTGTTGGAGCCGGGGGTGAAGTGAAGGTAAAGGAGATAGAGGACAGAGGAAAGAGATCCTTTCTGATGGATAACAGATCTCTTAGGTTTAGGGTTTCGCCAGAATATGGTGGGGTCCTATACAGTATTAGAGACACGCGGGGAGTAGAGCACTTACTTTCTCCCTATCCTGAAATCTCTACCTTCTCTTGGATAGGGGAGTGGTTGGGTGGAATTGGTCTTAACGGCTGGATAGAGAGAGATGAGTGGCATTGGACATTCCATAGAGAAGAATGGCATGCAGAGAAAGCTGAGATGGCTGGATGGACTGGACTCAAGTTATGGTTCGAGCCAAAAAGGGAGGAGCACAGAAACCTAAAGGGTCTGAGATTTAGCGTGTCATATCTGACCAAACCAATGAGCAAGATTCTTCTGGTCGTACCTGGGTTCAAGAACAAAACAAAGGCTTCAAGGAGGCTCACAGTGCTCATGGACTTCTTCCTTAAGCTAGGCGGTGAAAGGAAGGGATATCAATTCCTGGTACCAACAGAAGTTTTGGATTACTTGAGAAAAGAGAACCCCTATTATGCTTGGCTCCCGTCCAACAAGGGATAC
>QMVZ01000074.1 GCA_003661365.1 Thermoproteota archaeon
GTATTAGAGAAATAGAAATTATTTCACTAGTTATAGAGTGGACCCGGCGGGATTCGAACCCGCGGCCTCTGGCTTGCAAAGCCAGCGCTCTACCACTGAGCTACGGGCCCTTTTCTATATGCAAAAGGCTCGTTAAAAAACCTTACTTTATCGAGTGATATAACGCAAGTGCGTCAAGTGGAAAGTATGTATTTTAAATACTCAATGAGAGCGTATCCTGTGCTATGGGAGGGTAGGGCATCTTGAAATCGTTAGCTAATAACGCCATCGAAGGCCTCCGGGGAGAAACTAAGGGTCCAAGAAGAGTGGTACCTGATGATAAGATTCTTTTGGAATTTGCTGAGCATGTAAAGCCGAAGATAGTGATAATCGGTGTTGGTGGTGCTGGGTGCAACACGATTACGAGGTTGAACGGCATCGGCATAGAAGGCGTGGAAACTGTGGCTGCTAATACCGATGTTCAGCATCTTCTAAGGTCAGTAGCTTCTAGAAAAGTGCTGCTTGGAAAACAACTATGCGGCGGGTATGGGGCTGGGGCAGATTATAGGATAGGAGAAGAGGCGGCAAAGGAGAGCTCAGATGAAATAAGGAAGATTGTTGAGAAAGCTGATATTGTCTTCGTTACAGCGGGCCTTGGTGGGGGTACGGGAACGGGCGGCGCTCCTGTTATAGCTGAGGTTGCAAGAGAAATGGGTGCAGTTGTTGTTGGAATAGTAACGCTTCCTTTTGAAGCTGAAGGGGATAGAAGAAGGTCTGTGGCCCAATGGGGGTTGGAACGTCTTTCCAAAAACGTTGATACTTTAGTTGTGATAAGAAACGATAGGATTTTAGAGATAACTGGAGAGCTCCCAATGCATCAGGCCTTCTTGGTGGCAGATGAATTAATGGCTAGGGCTATTAAGGCAATTTCAGACGTTGCCCAGAAACCAGCCCTAATAAACGTCGATCTAGCTGATTTAAGGACGATATTAGAAAACGGTGGACTCGCTTTAATGGGGGTTGGTGAGAGTGATTCAGAAAATCGTGCCATGAAAGCCTTGCAAGAAGCCTTGGAAAATCCGCTTTTTGAAGGAGATATATGGGGGGCAACTGGAGCTATAGTTCACATATCGTGTGGCTCAGATTTTTCACTAGATGAAATGGGAGAGGTTTTGGAGGCAGTTGCTGGGATTCTCTCTCCAGAGGCTAACCTTATCTGGGGAGTTGGTCTAGAAGAATCATTGAAGTCTGCGGTAAGGGTACTGGTAATAATAGTTGGGGTAAAATCGCCTATATTTGAGAGAATTTCCAAAGCAAAGGAACTCAAAGCAATCGCTCCTACTGAGCTAATAAGAGGATCTCGCAAAGTCCCAGACGAGGAAAAGATTAAGGAATTAACAGACCAGTTGGAGATAGAGCGAATATAAGGTGACTTTAATTGTCAAGCAAGAGATCATTGAGAGAAAAGATAGAAAAGACTCTTAGAGTGGCTGAGAAGCCAAATTGGAATGAGATTTGGACTATGTTGAAGATAACCCTATTAGGCTTCGGTCTTGTTGGAGCAATAGGTTTTATAATCCAGTACATCTGGACCTTCCTAAGACTTCCATAAAAGCCCAGGTATCAGGAGCTGAGATCCATGAGTCAATCATCACAAAAGAACGTAATATTCTTTGTAATAAGAGCTATCGCAGGGCAAGAGGCTAAAGTCGCCTGGCTTCTATACAAAAGGGCTGAATCTCGAGGCATAAGAGTCAAGTCGATCTTAGCGCTTCCTTCCCTACGAGGATATCTTTTCGTAGAAGCTGACAGGGAATATGATGTGAGAAGACTTGTTAGAGGGCTCCAAAAAGCTAAGATGATGCGAACTAATCCCGTTACAATCGAGGAGATAGATTCCATGATCTCGAAGGAGCCTGCAAAAATAGAAGTTAAGCCAGGAGACGTAGTTAAGATAATAAAGGGCAACTTCAAAGGCTTCAGAGCTAGGGTAATCTCAGCACCGGAGCCCGGCGTAGAGTCTAAGGAGAAAAGATTCATAATTGCTACCCTGCTAGACGTCGGAAAGGATTGGGAGATAAGGATACCCCTAGAAAATGTGAAAATTCTCAGGGAAGAGGACTAGGTGATGTCCATGCCAACAAAAGTTGTGAAGGTTCTGGTAGAAGGAGGGAAGGCAACTCCCGGACCCCCTCTTGGACCAGCACTCGGTGGATTGGGCTTGAACATAGGGCAAATAGTCAACGAAATCAATCAGAAGACAAAGGAATATCAAGGCATGAAGGTTCCAGTCGAAATTAAAGTAGATATAGACACAAGAAAATTCGAGATCAAGGTAGGGATACCAGCAACTTCCATGCTTATTCTAAGGGAGCTTAAGACAGAAAAAGGATCCAGTCAAGCAGGAACCCAGCAGATTGGAGATCTAAGTTTTGAATCTGTGGTTAAGATAGCAAAGATAAAGTTACTAGATGCAAACACAAACTCCTTAAAGAGCATGGTTAAGATGGTGTTGGGTACTGCTGTTAGCATGGGGGTAACTGTAGAAGGAAAGGACCCAAAACAAGTTATCGAGGAAGTAAATGAGGGAAAATGGGATCACATGCTGGAGGGTTAAAAAATGACGGATGAAAGCCAATTGGAAGCTGCCCTGAAGAAAATAATTAAAAAGAGCCCAGAGAGGAGATTCAACGAATCTGTAGACATGACTGTCGTGTTAAAGGGCATAGATCTTAAGAGGGATCCAAAGTCGAGATTCTCAGAGATAATTGAGCTTGCACATCCTCCCAGAAATAAGGCTTCAAAGATTGCAGTTATCGGTACAGGAGATTTCGCGTTAAAAGCAAAAGAAGCAGGAGCTGATGCTGTTTTTGATCCTAGCGAGATAATTGGTAAGAAAAAGAAGGATTTGAAGAAATTAGTGAACGAATATAATTTCTTCATAGCTCAAGCTGATGTGCTACCAAAGATTGTGCCGACTATAGGTCCGATATTTGGGCCTAGAAATAAAATGCCAATTCCTCTCCCAGTAACGAGATCAGAAGATCTTCCCAATTTGATTGAGCGATTAAGGAGATCTGTAGTAGCAAGGATGATGAAAGACCAGCCGGTATTTCATGTGAAAATTGGTTCTAGGGATATGGACGTAAAAGAGCTTCTTGAAAATGCTGAGCGGGTAATTGATGCCCTTAAGAGGAAGTACGGCTCACTTGATAGGTATCTCAAGACAATCTACTTCAAAACTACCATGGGTCCAGCAGAGAAGGTTTTGCCTGAGGGTGTGACGAGATGAAGCTAGTAAGTAAGAAAGCCTTGAAGGCAAAACAAATAGAAAGGATAAAGAAACTAGCTAAGGAGTATCCTGTAATATTGTTTGCAGACTTCGAAAGGGTGCCCGCAAATGCGTTTCAAAGACTGAGGAAGGAGCTAGCTCCTGAAACGAAACTTGTTGTTGTGAAGAAGAAGCTAGTTCCACTTGCTTTCAAAGAAGTAGATAGGCCAGGATTGCAGAAATTGCTTGAGTATGTTCCTAATAACTTGGTTATAGTATTTTCCAAGAGAAGTCCTACTAAAATCTACAGGCAATTGGTAGAAAACAAGATAAACGTCTTCGTCAAACCAAATGACATAGCTCAGAAGGACATAGTGATTCCAGAAGGTCCCACAGACCTTATGCCTGGTCCCATTCTCACAGATCTAAGGGCTTTGGGAGTAAAGACGAAAATAAAGGGTAGTAAAGTATGGATTGACGCTGAAAAACTCTTGGTCAAAGCTGGAGAGAGAATTGATGCGACTATTGCTGATGTCTTGCATAAACTTGGGATAAAGGCAATGGAGGTGTACATAAGGCCTTCTGCTGCAGTTGATGCTGATGGCATATTGTATCTGCCAGAAGTGCTTTCCATGACGTCCGATAAAGTGGAGCAGATGATGAAAGAGGCATTCCAGAACGCATTCAAGCTAGCTTTAGAATTAGGAGAGATAGATAAGAGCACAGTTGGCGTCCTCATGCAAAAAGCCTACGCTCATGCACTTTCACTTGCCACAGAAATCGGTTGGATTTCCCCAGAGACCTTACCAGAACTCCTGAAGAAGGCATACATTCAGGCTAAGTTGCTTCAAGAGAAAATCAAGAGCTCATCCTAGTCTGAGTTAGTTTATGAACCCACACACTCCAAGATAACCTTTGGAATGTATTTTAGTAGATCTGATGCGATCAGGGAGTAACCTATGTCTTTATACGCTAGATCCCCGGCTCTACCGACTATATAGGCTGCGGCAGAAGATGCTCTAATTGGATCTTTGTGTATAGCGTAAAGTGAGGACACGACCCCTGAAAGAACGTCCCCAGTCCCGCCAACCGTCATTCCGGGATTTCCTGTCACGTTTATTTTGAACCTATTTCCAAGGGAAGCTATGATATCTACGTGACCCTTTAGGAGAACTGTTCCCTTTAGTTGACCAGAACCCCACAGAGCTAGCTTTATCCTATCTTCTACGATGAGCGAGGGCTTCTTACCGAAGATTTTCGAAAATTCCGATGAATGAGGTGTTATAATAAGCTCTGGCCATCCCATCTCAGGTTTTATGAGTTTTAGGGCGTCGGCATCCAACACAACCTTTTTACGCCTTTCCTTAAGGGTTTCTAGCAGCGCACTTAAGGCTTCCTTAGTCTCAGGAGATCTACCAAGACCTGGGCCCATCAAAACTACGTCGCTTCTATTTGCTTCATCTAAAATCATTGGAACATCTTCTTTAACGAGTTCCTCTTCAGATGAGAGAGGAATTGCTATCAAATCTGGGCTTGTACTCTTTATTGGCATAATAGCTTTCTCAGGCCCCATTATCATTACTAAATCGGCTCCACTTCTAAGAGCAGCCAAACCCGCTAAAGCAGGGGCTCCAGAATATCTTGACGACCCTCCTACTATCAATATTCTCCCGAAATCACCCTTGTGGCTCCAGGGATCCCTTTTCTTTATGACAACCTTTACATCTCCTGGTCCAGAGACAAGAAGGGCTTCCGGAGGTGCGCCTATTTTTTCTACAACTATTTTCCCACAAAGATCTCCTCTAAGACCTGGTTTCATGGAGTGGAACGTAACCGTCACATTTGCCTTTACGCTGGTGCCTTCAACCTCGCCAGTAAATGGATCCAATCCAGAGGGGGTATCTATGCTTAGAACCGGGACATTCAACGAGTTTATGAATTCTATAGCATCAGCAATCAATCCCCTTGGAGCCCCCTTTGTGCCAGTGCCCAGAAGTGCATCTATTATCAGGTCGGCCCCAGTTATCTTGGAGAGTTGATCCTTTGACCTGATGAGCTGAACATCAACTGAAAGATCACATCTCCTCATTATATTGTAGTTGTAAAGTGCTTCCTTGGCCTTTGGCTCTCCCCCAATCAAGAAGACTTTTACGTCGGCTCCTGTGCCAACAAGGTGCCTGGCCGCAACAAGGCCATCTCCCCCATTGTTACCCCGACCACAGAACACTAAAATCCTCTTTCCTTTTGAAGAACCGAGTATTTTCAAGGCATTTCTTGCAACAGCCGCACCAGCATTCTCCATTAATAGAAGCTTTGTTACCCCAAGCCATTCTGAGTTCTCCTCCAGTATGATGAAATCTTCCCTGGTTTTAGGCTCAATTTGAAAACTTGCAAGGCTGTTGAAATTCTCCTCTCGCAAGGAAACCATCCCTCTAGCACATTGGGGCCTCAGGGCAGATCAGTTCTATCACGAATCAAAGCCGTCGCTAATCTTCATCGGCCCAGACTTTTCAGGCTTTCCAGAATTTAAATGATTTACCTTTCCGTCTCTCTTCCTTTTGGCTTCGATTAAGGTCCTCAACATCTTTAGGTAGTGAGAACCGAGCCAGTAGGTCTTATTACAGTTTTCACAGAGATAAATCCAAAGGTGTTTTCTTAGAACATCCTTGGGAACGCCTGACACCTTATCTGAGGGTAGTTCAATCAGTTTCGCGTTACAATCAGGACATCTGGTTTTGCTAAGGTCTATTCTTAATGGGACGGATTCTGCCTTAGATAGCAGAGCTAAAGCATCTGTCACATTCGTTCCTGTAATGTATCTGACCCTGATCCTTCTTTTCCAAGCCATCTGGAAGAGGGATTGGTCCCCAGTTATGAGGATCCTGTCTTCAGATCTGGCTACTTCCAGCAGATTTTCGTCTATATTCCCAACCTCACTCACGCTCAAAACGTCACAGCCAAGTATTCGAAGCCATTTAACAAGTTTCCCCAGCATAGCATCCACTACGAAAGCTGCTTCTCCCATTTAGAAGACCCGGTGGTACGATGGCTATACATCTCAGTAAGTTTCCTCTCCCCACTATATAGAGTTTTTCTGTGAAAATCGATGGTTCGGGTTTTTTGGTTCTGTGAAGCTCTTAGAAATTGAAATGAGAAGGGATAGCCCCGCCCGGATTCGAACCGGGGTCACCGGGTCCAGAGCCCGGTGTGCTTGGCCGCTACACCACGGGGCTTCTCTCTTTCATTTGTAGAAAACCTAATCATAAACCTTTCGAAGCTTCCTTTAGGGCATTAGAGAATGCCTTAATCTCGCTCTTTATGTCCTTGCTTTCCTCTATCTTGGTTCCTATGACTACTATATTTGCTCCAGCCTTCGCCCTTTCCGAGATTTGCTCTTGAGTCCTTAATCCCCCACCTACAATGATACCGAGATCGGTAAAGTTGGAAATTAGCTTGATCGTCTCTGTTGGCACGGGCTTTTCGGCTCCGCTTCCAGCTTCTAGATATATCCATCTTATACCAAGCATTTCGGCAGCAAGTGCGTAAGCTAGAGCGATTTGTGGCTTTCTTCTAGGTATAGGATTCACCCATCCAACCCAACCAGCAGCGGTGGTGTGTCCTGGCTCAAAAATCAAATAAGCTGTTGGTATTGGTTCTATTCCCAGCTTCTTGATCTTCGGAGCTGCTAGCGCTTGGACCTGAATGATCCAATATGGATTGCCCGAGTTCAGAAGGGACATAAATAAAATGGCATCAGCCCCAGGAGCTACTCCATCGACGTTCCCTGGGAATAGAACGACAGGGATAGAGATCTCTGATTTTATCGCTAAGATCTTTTCCTCCAAATCAACCCCTGCGGCTATAGATCCGCCAACCAGTATTAGATCCGCGCCTCCTTTTTCCAAATCGGATGCTATCCTCCCTAAATCGCTTGTACTGACGTTAGCTGGATCTACGAGGGTTGCTAGCAAGGTTCTCTCAGAACTCTTTTCCCTCAAGTGTCTTTCAACATCCTTCATGCAAATCATCCTCAATTTCCTATCGATATTTTTAATGAATTCGCCTGAGATTCCCTTGAAATGAAGGAAAGCATCAGGCTTTTGGCTATAGACGACTCGCCCTTTCACAGGAATTACGACGAAAGTACATATCTTATAGGCTTAACCTTCCGAGGGATGACTTTGGAGAGGGCTGATAAGGTTCTCATAACGGTTGACGGCGAGGATGCACAAAGAGGGATCATAAAGCTATATGAGCTTGGAGGCAGGGAAGCTCAAATAATTCTGTTGCACGGAACTACTTTTGGCGGTTTTAACATAGTTAACATTACTTCGCTATGGAAGCAGATTGAGGTGCCTGTTGTTGCCTTTTTAGAGAAACCTCCTCGTGAGGAGGTTATAATAAGGACCCTTGAGAGGTTGTTTCCCACGAAAATTCATGTATTCCTATCAAACCCTGGTTTTGAGGAGTTCAATACCCCTAAAGGGACCCTGTATTGTGCTCACGCTGGAATTTCTGAAGAGGGGATCTATGAGTTAATTTCAAGATATTCAATAGAGTCTAAACTTCCTGAGCCTTTGCGCATGGCTCACATAATTGCAGGGCTCCTAAGTAGGTAACAAATCCATAGGAAGTGAATAAAAGCCATTCTAATACCCTTGGACAGTTCCCTTTATCCAATTATTTTTTAGCAACATACAACACAGAGCA
>QMVZ01000075.1 GCA_003661365.1 Thermoproteota archaeon
AACCAAGACCTTAGAGAGGGGGATGGATCCTTCCCGTGAAAGCTTGCGATGCATTGGAACCAGCAACTTTGCTCACTAACAGACAAAAATACCCTTTCCCTCGAGAAAGAGAAAGGAAAAGAGAAAGAAGGTGAGGGCAAGATCCCGCTTTATTGCCTTCATGTGCAACTCTTCGACTGCAACTCCCCTCACAACAGCACCAATTCGGGCTTCAAGGTTATGGTTTAATTCAGGTTTTAGGGGAAGTGATCCAAGGGAACCGCCAAGCTTTTTAGTTGAGTCCTATATTCGACCCTTCTAAGGGCCGATTTAGCTTATTTTCGGTCCACTTTCTGGTTGCTTTCTATTATTCATACTGAGAAAGGTGAGGTTTTTGGGAGACCTTGCTCAACTAGCTCAATTAAGGGATAAATCGAGAAAAAGCACGAAGAAAAAAAGAGATAAAGCACCCCACGCCCTCTCCCAGAGCTATAACCATATGCCTGAGTGTTCAAACTCCTAGGAGGAGGTTGGCCTCAAGCATAACAATTCGCTTTATGCTATAAACAGATTATAGGGTCCTAAACTCCCTTAGACTAGTTTTAACCGATAAATTAATGCTTTAGGATTTAGTCTTAATTTAAGGGGAACTTTTAACTCTTCTCCTTTTATTTCTAGAGCGAAATCTTGGATGAAAAGACCAGTTTTGCTAACATCGTCATAATTCTGATCTTAGTCTTTTTACTTTCGCTCCTTTTAAAGAAAAAAGACCTCAAAAGGGAAAGAAAGAGAAAAGAAGCCAGAGGCCATTCTTTAGCAGATACCTCCTTTCCTTAGGAAAGATGTCTAGTTTACCAGTCACTGGTAATACAATCGTAGCGCGCGCTCCATCTTATACGATCGCCTTGCGAAACGATTAAGTACTGTTTTGAACATTTGATGTTTAAGAAGGGAATAGTGATAAAAATGTCAGAGGAAGAAGAGAGGAAGAAGAAAAAAGTGAAGGAGAAGAAAAAGCCCAAGATGAGAACGAGGGGAGGGAGGGAGAGATCCAAAAAGGAAAAGAAAAGAACTAGAGGCTCCCCCTGGAGGATAAGGGAGAAGAAAAAGGTGAAGGGGAAGAAGCAGGGGAAGAAGAAGTCCAAGCTCGGAGGCAAGTCCAAATCCAAAGATGAAGAGGAGCCAGTAATGAAGATGAAAATAAGAAGGAGAAGAAGGAAATAGAGGAAATCTTAGTAAGGATACATCCTTCTCCTTGCCCCTAACTCTTTGAATAGACGTTAGGGATCCCCAGTTTCTCTCTTCTTCTTAGCTATGGATCCATCTTGTATCTCTTGTACTCTTCATACTCTACGATGACCCCTTCTATCACCTCTCCTGGTATCTCAATATCCCCTTCCTTTGTTTTGTAGTGCCTCTCGACCCACCCAGGAAGGTCGTAAAAATCATGCTTCCTTTCCCCTCCCTTTGAACTCACAATTTGGAATCTTTGAGGATTAATTAAGAAGATCCCTTCAATCTCCTCCTAAGCTCTTGATAAATCCTCCCCCTTTTCTCGACTATAATCAGCATAATAGAGTCCCCTTCAACCTTGTAGGTAAGCCTATTATAGGTTTCATGTGAAAAACCAAAGAGATCCATAAATGCCCACACCCGTTATTTTCGTTGCAAAATCAAAATTTGGGAAAAAGATACGCCTAACCAAGAATATATGGTTCCATAAGATCTTGAAGAGTCATCCAGAACTTGGTGCTAGGGAAGAATATGTTGAACAAGTCAAGAAGACCTTAGAGGACCCAGACTACATAGTTTCTGGTTGGTTTGGGGAGTACTTGGCCTTGAGGTTCTGTGAGATTGCACCGAGGAGGCCCAAATACCTCTGTGTTGTTTACAGGGAGCTTAACGATGAGGGCTTTATAATAACGGCCTTTTTTATATCCAACTTGAGGAAGTTACTCAGGAGGGGAGTTTTGTGGAGGAAACGCTAGCATTGAAAATAAAGGCAGACTACGACCCTGAAGGAGATGTCCTCTACATAAGCTTTGGAGAGCCAAAAGAGGCTGATGAGTCGGATATAACGGAAGAAGGGGTTATAATCAGATTGAGGGAGGGAAAAATCATCGGCTTAACCATACTAAATGCAAGCAAAAGACTCTCAATTGGTAAAGGCAAAGGATCCTGATAATAGAGTCCCCTTCACCTTGTAGGCAAGCCTATAATCCCCTATCCTTGTCTTGAAGACATTCCTATACCTTCTAACCCTCTCTTCCTTGAACGGGTCCTTCCTTACTTCCTGGATCCTCTCTTTTATCCTCCTTCTTACCTCTTTAGGAACCTTTTCTAGGTCTTTAAGGAAGGATTTCGTTGCAAAAAGCCTAAACTTAGACTTGGGTTTCTTGCTCATTCGAGGGCCCTCATCAGTTCCTCTTCCTCAATAAGCTCTTCCTTACCCTGCTCCAGGAGTTCAAGCCTTCTCCTTACCTCAAGATCGAAGAAGTATTCGTCCAAAATCTCAAGTATTCGCTCGAGCTTCCCCTTAAGTTCCTTCAGCTCCTCTCTAAGGACTTCAACTTCTCCCTTTAACTCTTTTATAGCTCGCTCCTCTGCTTTGGGTAGGGACATCTTGCCTTCATAACATCGGTCGGTAAAAAGGATGACTGATTTTCAAACTTTTGATTCCTGGAACCTGGGTTATCGGGGTTTTGAGTTTTTTCTTTCATTTGATATTACAACTCAAAACTTAACTTTTTCCTGCTATATAAGAAAAAACAAACACATCAATTGCACCTTTTGCAATGCCTAAGAGGATATTCTTATCGGGAATACGTGGAATATGCGAGTATGAGGGAAACTGGAATATGAATTCTCTAGGCTTTTTTCGGCCCTAAAAACGAAAAAGCATAAGATCCATCTATTTGGCTAAAGTATCCTTACAAGCCATTTTTTCTGAAACATTAACCGCTGAATTGGATCCTATGCAAAAACGGATATTCTAGGATCCTTTGAAGCCAAAACAATAGATCTCCTAAGACTTAAGAAAGGAGCTGTTGGAGCACTCCTAGAGCATAAGGCAAAGAAGGGTCGGGACCAGATCCAAGGCTCGAGTTTCCTTCTTTTTTATCTCCTCTAAAAGGATCCATTTCCTTCCAAATAAATGGTATGGATTCTATTATGATGGCCTGTCTCTATATCTTACCCTGGTTCCCCCCTGCCTCAACACAAAAAACAGGAATAGAAGCATGAGTCAGATCCAAAAAGAAAGAAATTTATCTCTCAAGATGCTATCCTCTTGGGTTAAGTGCCCCACCCAGGGAACTCCAGGACCCCCGCCTCAGTGGGTCTAAGGAAGAGAGGAGGAGTGGGTGTTATGACCCGCACCTCTTCTCTTCTCTCAACTTATTTTTGGGCAAACTCAATAAGTTCTCTTTTTATCTCTTTTAGAAGAGATAAGTCATTTAGATTTTTCAGTTTAATGAGGGTTGTTTGCCCTCTATATCCTTTTCCTGATTTTTCTGTGGAAATTAGGTTCTTAGCTTCAAATTTTCTAAGAGTCCTCCACACCCAAGTGTGCTTACCCATAGGAAATCCGATTTCTTGACATAATTCTTGGTATGCCCTTTCTACTTTTCCTGTACTCACAGGTTCCTCTTTTTCGATGCTTTCTACAACAGCAAGAAGAAGTAGAACTTCTCTAATGGAAAGGCCTGTATTTTGTGCAAACCTCATAGTGTGCTCAAGCTCTTCCCAAGGGCTATCTTCGATATTGGACCTTGCCTCTGGCAAGAGCATTGGCCCATTTACTTTGCTTTCTTTACTCTCCTTTTTTCCAACATCAAGGAACTGCTCTCTTTTTGGGAGCTTTTCCTCTGGAGCTATTGAAACTCCCTTATCTGAGAGTTCTACTTCCTTAAACTCGTTCTTTTTTGAATAAAAATCACAAGAGTTCTCTTTACTTGAAGAAGCAATGATAAGGGGATCTATTTTTATTATGGCCTTTTTGAAAATGGCTATTCTTTTCCCTGCATTTCTTTGTCCAATCCTTTTGAGGAAGACCAGAAAGACATAATCCTCTTTCTCTTCTTGCAGCCACCCGACACACTCTATTTTAGGGACATCCGTGATTTTAGAGTCCTCATTCAAAAGAGAATGATCATAAGCAACTATCCTGACCAAAGACTCTTTAAGACCTCGTAATTCAGATTCACTCAACCTTCTCACCCTCCTCTTCCAATACAACCTCAAGTGCCTTTCTGAACAACTGCCTAGCTTTCTTACTCTTCAAGACACGCTCCATTAATTCATCTATTGTCTCCTCTATTGGCCTTATCTTCTCCCTGGCCTCTTCAGTGAGAGGATACCCACATTTCAAGCAGAACATAGAATCAGAAGGATTGAGGAAACCACACTCAGGACATACTCTAGGTTCAAGAGCCCTTTCCTCCTCTTCCTTAATCTCCTTCATCCCTAGAACCTTTCCTAGGACCGCATTCTCGACATCCCTCCCTGAAAGATGAACGTAGATGGAGGCCATCCTCGAGTCCCTTGTCCATCCAGCAAAGAGCTTAAGCTCCTGTTCAGTTAGCTTCTTAGCAAGCTCAGTTAGTCGTGTATGCCTCAACATATGAGGATGAATCCTTTTTATCCCTGCTCTTTCCCCAGCCCTCTTAACTAGGGTTACGACGGCCTTCCCAGACATCTTAACCCCATTCCTTCCAGGAAAGAGCCAGCTTTCTGGTTTAGGATCTGGATGTATTTGAAGCCATGCCCTCAAATATGGAACAGAATCGTGAAGAGGGATCACTCTTTCACCAGTCTTTCCCCTTATCCTAATCCTTATGCCATAATCCGTGAACTCTAAATCCTTAATCCTCAAAGAGCAAAGCTCTCCAGCTCTAATGGCCGATTCATACAACAAAGCTATTATGGCCTTGCTCTTTGTGTTCCTACATCCCTTTATCAGGGCCTTAATCTCCTCTGGAGAAAGTATCTTGTCCCTTAGATTCGTCTCCCTCTTCTCCTTTATTACGAGATCCCAGGCTTTGGGCAATTCCCCTCCATTAAGCCATCTCACAAAGCTCCTGAACCTGTTGAAGTAAAGAGATGCTGAACTTCTTCCAATTTCGCTAAGCATACCTCTAAAGAAGTCTCTGACTTGGTTTCTATTTGCTTGAAGAGGAGGCTTGCCAACTATAGAGCTATACCTTTTCGAAGCTTGAGCATAGACGAATTTGGTGTGAGGACTAAGCCCTTTCTCAACGAAGTAGTTCTTAAGGGGTTCAGAAAGCCAGTTTGGAAGTTCCTCCAAAATTTGAATTGTGTATTTTTCTTTGGTCTCTAAATCCCTGTCCAGAGACATCAAGCTCTAATCTCTGTTCTGGGTTATTAAATGTTTCGAATATCCACAATTAGCTAAACTCTCTCCAGGAATAACCACACTTTGTGCACAAATAGATCCGGGTGGGGGGCTCATCAGCACTTCTGGTTTGTACCATCTGGAAATATGCCTTAGAATTTCCGCACTTTGGGCAGACCTTCGTAACTACCGGAGAACTCAGCATCTCTTCCTTAATTATTGGAATTTCTTCTGATGAACTGCTGGAAACGCTGCTAACTATGTTGACTAACTTACCTCCTTCTCCCTCGTATCCACAAACGGGACACTTGAAAACAACTTTCTCCTTCTTCTTTCCTGGAGTCATTAGAGAGCCGCATTTAGGACATATCAAGATTAAACCCCCGGGTGTAACAACCATTCCAAATATATTAATTAGCCCGATGGCAAAACTACCTCATAAGGGTTAGGAATTGAAAGTAATAAGGGGAGTCGCTGGAAGAGTAGGAAGGAGAAAACAGCTGGCAGTAATCGTGGATGGTCCAAATATCCTTAGAAAAGAGCTTGGACTAGATTTAGAGGAAATTCGGAAGATATCAGAGAGCATGGGTAGGGTTAGAAAAGCTGTTGTCGTGCTGAATAGGCAGGCCCCTGAGAAATTAGTTGAAGCAGTAGCTAATGCAGGATTCGATGTAAAAATTTCTTTTGGAAAGCCCGAAGTTGATTTCACAATTGCTGCTATGGAAGCGGCATTTACAGACAAAATACAAACGCTTATCTTAGCAACTAGGAGTGCTGCCTATCTTCCTATAATACACAAAATCAAGGAGATAGGAAAGGAGGTTGTGGTAATTGGAGCGGAGCCTGGCTTCAGCGTGGCTCTGAAAAAAGCTGCGGACCTATCTTTGGCCCTTGGAGAGAGTTCTACCAAATTCCCCGATACCAGAGATCAAAGACAGAACGATTCCAGAAAAGCTAAAAGAAACAAGAACACTAAGAAAGAAAGCTAACGATCCATACTCCCCTGTCAGATAAAGACCGAGGGCATAAAATATAATCCACAGGGAAATAACAGATGCCATTGAGAATATCTTCAAGAGTAGTTCTTGTCGTTTTCCCGTGTAATGGGCTTCAATTATTCCGCCTGTAACCATCATTATCATGAATAGCGTAATGAGGGAAGATGAGTCCACAATTACTGTTCCAAATAACTTTGACGGATTTAATTCAACAACAGATTTAGAGATTAACATATATTCCCTAAAGAAAGTATACCCGATACCAACAAGTCCTAACCAGAAAGAGATTCTCCCTGATCTCTTTCCAAAGACTTCAGGGAGGCCGCTAAACCTCTTTTTAAGGGAAAAACCTCTTTCCATTAGTAAAATACCTAGAAACCCTCCCAATGCAGTCCACATATACCTCTGGAGGTTAAACACAGAAAGAACTGAAGTAATCAAGATCACAGCGCCTGGAACACCAAAGATATAAGCTCTTGTTCCTGGACTTTCCAATAACTTCTTTAAATATCTTCTAAGAAGAAAGTAGGTTTCTTCTAACTCTCTGCTTTGTTGGACAATTATTCTTCTAACGAAAACTCTAGGAAAGAAGCTATGAAGAAGTGGAAGAACTCTTTCATCGTCTGCACCATCTGAAACTAAGATTGCCAGATCTGCTTTGAATTTACTCGTAATTTCTGTTAGCTGGCGCTCAACCTCAGCATCAGCGTAGTTCTCACTTCTAGAATCCCCAGTTATCGTTGCAACTTGCACTTCAGCGCCTTTGTACTGTTGTAAGGCCCTGTCATACTCTCTGATAGCTCCAAATATAGCGTTAGCATCCGCTTCTTCAGGGTCTACTGAGAGAAGCTTAACTCCCGCCTCAACACAGGCCTCTCTTCCAATTACTGGTCCCTTTATGCCCGCTTTCTCGGTGAGATCCGCGTCTCGATCCACACAAAGAATGAGTATCCTCCTGACAGAAGAGGTAGACATGTATCAGCCTCTATTTCTTTTATTAACAAGCCTTTTAAAAAGATCTATTTACCCCCTTTCTCGCCCTCGCCACCAACAAGCTCCTCTCCAGTTTTCACTAGAGCCATTAGTTCTCCGATATCTAGTTTTTCTCCCATTCTCAGCTTTTGTTTCGCTATGACAGCCACTTCTTCTATGATCTCCTCCTCAACCTTCTTTTCTCTTTCTTGTATTATCTTCTTTATACTCTCCCTTATCTCCCTTAATTTTTCAAATAGAGAATCAAGTTGTTCACGTAGCTCATCCGCTTCCTTGCTTTTCTTGTTAATCTCCTCATCTAACTTTTCAATCTCACCTCCAAGTTGGTCTAGGGAACTCATTGCATCTCCTATCTTTTTCTTAAGGTCAGCTATTTCCTTTCCCTTCTCCCTTAACCTAGCTGAACTCTCATTTAGGAAGAATCTCCATCTTCCTGCTTCAGCAGCGGCCTCAAGATGCTCTTTCTTAATTTTCTTCGCTCTCGCATACTCTCCTAACA
>QMVZ01000076.1 GCA_003661365.1 Thermoproteota archaeon
AAAGCTTGGACGACGATTCAAAAATTGATCTTTTCTTAGATTCTCTAATACAATGGTTACTCTTACGAACCGCACCTTACCCTCCATTTATTAATTATCGAACGACATTCACTCGAATTGATTCCTAGAATAGAGCAAATGAGAATAACTGCCTCTTTGATAGTTCTCTTGATCGCAACTTTACAAGATATTAAGGATAGAGAAGTTGATGACATCATCTGGTTGATTGGCCTTTCTTTAGGTGGAATCCTAGACATCTTTAGTTTGTTTTCTGTAGGGTTAACAGCACAGAAAATAGTACGGTATCTTAGGTTTTCTATCCCCTTTTTGTTTATCATACTTATTTCGTGGCGTTTCAGGCTCATGGGAGGTGCTGATATACTTGCTTTTATCACCCTAGCCATAATCCAGCCAAGTCATCCGCTCGGAAAGTGTATGTTTCCACCAGCTTTCTGTACGATGTTATACTCTAACTTCCTCATGCTTATTTTACCATTTTCTTTTCTGATGTGGAATTTATCTCTTATACTGAAGGGAAATAGGATATTTGATGGGTTCAAAGAATCTTCCTTAAGAAAAATTCTAGCTAGCCTTTTTGCGATAGCAGTTCAGGCAGAAAAGGCCAAAAAATTCAAATTTTTCTCAATAGCTCAGGAAGGAAGCTCTCCAGAGAAGAAATTTAAACTTGTTTCAGTACTCTCGATTCCGGAAACAAAAGAAGAACTACCGAAGACAAAAGAACATCTTGTGTGGATCTGTCCCTCGGTCCCGATGATTCCCTTCATTCTAGCTGGATACGTGCTAACCATGCTGATAGGGGACCCTGTGCTATTATTGATAGAGATCTTTAAGTGAGCAAGAAGCGGCTTACTTTCTGTTAATTTTTCCCCCGATTTCCTTAACGAGAGATAAAAGCATACTCTCTGCTCGCTTTACCATAGATAGGGCGTCATCCTTGTTGCCGGCCCTTGCTGACAAGTGAATCAGGAGCAAAGGAGCTCCTAACTCTTTCCCTCTCGGGTGGCTTTTCACGTAAACTTTAGGGTATTTTTTCACAACTTCATCGATAAGAGGAGCTATTGATGACTCAGGAATTCCAGAAACATAGAACTCTGTCTCTGCGACAGTAAATTCGGTTCTAGCCTCTAACTCATCTATCAAGTTGTTGAAAATGGCCTTCATCTCTTTTGGAACCCCTGGCAAAGCAACTATCAGACTATCTCCTTCTCTAATCATTATTCCGGGGGCTGTGCCCGCAGGGTTTTCAAGAGGAAAGGCTCCCTCAGGCAGCTTTGCCATCTTTATCCTGTGTTCTGTAATCTCCATCCCAGCAGATTCATACTTTCTTTTCACCAGCTCTAGAGCTTTCTCATTGACTTCCCACCTTCTTCCAAGGGCATAAGCCAATGCTTCACTAGTTTTATCATCATAGGTCGGGCCTAGTCCACCAGTAGATATGATAAGACTTGCTCCAGAGGATAAAGCAGTCTTGAATGCCCAAGAGATCTCCTCTATGTCATCCATCACAGCTATCTCCCTTCTCACCCTGTAACCCATCGAAGTGAGCTGTTCCGCTAGCCAAGAGAAGTTAGTATTAACCACCTTGCCAATGAGCAACTCGTTCCCAATGGATATGATCCAAGCATCCCTTTCCTCCGAGGCTTCGGAATTCATCTCGTCTATATCACTTGGCCAGATTATTTACCTTCACCTGATTTCATCTGACGGGCTTTGAGATAACCCACCAGAGCTTGAATTCAGCAAGCACACTGAGAGATTTTTATGGTTGAGTCCACAATTATGCATGAATGAGAAAGGTACCTCCAGAAGTCTTGATATCCGTTGTCCTAATGGTTCTATGCGGAATTTTCTTCATCATCGTTGGGGCTCTCTTTCTAAGGGGGCTATCGAATCAGACCCACATACTAGCAATATCTTCGGCATCGATGATTTTCGGTTGTGTATTCTTCGTCCTTTCAGCATTTCTGTGCATGGGTTACGATGAAGCCAGGATGGGTGCTATAATCATTCACGCCCTTATCCTGGTTTTCTCCCCGATTCCCTTCGTTTACAGCATTCCCTTAATGTGGAGGGTTGGGGAGGTTAAGGGCCTCTTTGTCTCGCTTTCTCTAACTCTTCCAACGGCCTATTCGTTGGTCATACTTTACTTGCTCACCAGGCCCAGGGCGGCCTCGCACATGAGGAAGGTTAGAGCTCCTCCCTTGGTGTGAAGGAATTGATATAAACACCCTCTGGTGTAATGCTTGATCGAGTTGCAAAGAGTTGCAGTGGTGATTCCAGCGTACAACGAGGATCAGTTCATAGCGGACGTAGTTTCGAGGGCTAAGAAGTATGCTGATAAAGTAATAGTTGTGGATGACGGCAGTACAGATAAAACAGCGAGGGTAGCAGCTGAAAATGGCGCAATAGTTATTGTTCATGAGAGGAACATGGGCAAGTGGGTTGCACTCAGGGACGGCTTCAAGAAAGCCATTGAAATTGCCGACTTAATAATTCAGATGGATGGAGACGGACAACACGACCCAGATGAAATTCCAAAGTTCGTAGAAGCTTTAAAGGACTTCGATTTGGTCGTAGGATACCGATCTAAGAAAGGAATGCCCATAATAAGGAAGCTGTCCAACTTCATAACTACCACCATGCTTAGGATCCTTTTCTCGCTTCGTGTTTCCGATTCTCAATGCGGATACAGGGCCTATAGGAGAGAAGCCCTAAGGAAGTTGATGAGTGTTGAGGCCAAGGGCTTCGAAGGGGAAACAGCAGCCCTTATCCTGGCAAAGAGGCTTGGCCTAAAAATAGGGGAAGTTCAGATAAAGACGATTTACGGGAAGGAGAAGTCAAAGATGAAGGTAACCAGGGACACCTACAGGTTTCTAAAAACGGTGCTATCCATGAAACTTAAGGCTTCATTTGGGAAGATTTGATTCAAACTTTTAATCTTTTTATGAGTTGGTGAATGTTAGCCATAGGGGAGATAACTTGCAAGGGGGAACATTTATCGTAACGGGCGGTGCAGGCTTCATAGGAAGCAGACTTGTCAGGAGATTGCTGGAAAAGGGTTGCAAGGTAATTGTCATAGACAACTTCCACACTGGATCCATTTCAAACCTAAATGAAGTACTTGACAAGGTAAAGATAGTGGAGGGAAGAAGCAGAAAGATCTCAGAGCTAAAAGAAGAGGTAAGCGGGGTCTTTCACTTGGGAATCTACTCCTCATCCCCAATGTATAGGAAGAATCCAAGGCTGGTCTCAGAGATAGTTGAAGACGCGATAGCTATACTTGAATACTGCAAGGAAGCCGGATGTCCCCTGGTTTACGCCTCTACCTCATCTCTCTACAACGGAAATCCCCTTCCCTACAGGGAAGACATGCCAGTGTTCGTCACAGATTACTATACCGAGGCCCGATACTATCTTGAGAGGCTCTCGGAGCTGTACAGAAACATGCATGGCGTTAGAAGCACTGGCTTGAGGCTGTTCAGCGTTTACGGTGAGAACGAAATCCCAAAGGGGAAGTACGCAAACATGGTCTCCCAATTCATCTGGTACATGCTTAAAGGAGAAGCTCCAGTGATATACGGGGACGGAAGCCAGACTAGGGACTTCATTTACGTGGAGGATGTCGTGGACGCCTTCTTGGTCTCGATGCACTCTGAAAAGGATGGAATCTTCAACGTAGGAACTGGAATTGAGACTAGCTTTAACCAAGTTTTTAACAGGATAAAAGAGGTCTTAGGCTCTGGACTGGAACCAAAATACGTTCCTTGCCCCATAAAGAACTACGTTTACAGGACCAAAGCAGACACAACCAAGGCGGAGACTCAACTTGGATTTAAGGCGAGGACCAGCTTGGAAGATGGGATAAGGAAACTCATCTCCTATTACAAGGAGAAGATAGATAAGCTTCCTCTTGGCGAATAGCGTTTATCTGCGATTTATCCAATTATTTAGCAACTCTATTTCGCTCAGGAACCATATAATTAACCTGCCCACTACCCCCGCCCTGCTAAAGATGACCTTAAGCTTCTCCAAATCCTCAGCACTAACTCCCTTGAGCAATAGGACGAATACAGGATAAGCAAGCAGGCCTATCACTCCTTCAATTAGGATCCTAATCAGAGGAAGGAGCTCAGAAAACAGAAGCTCAAAAAGATATATGACTGAGGCCATAAGCACAGAAGCCAGGAATATCCTTCCTGAAGATCGGAAGTCGACAGAGAAGCCATAGATATTGTATATCATGTAATCAAGGAGGGCAACTGTCAAGAATGTAACGAGGAGGGTCGTGGCAATTAACCCATATATCCCGAACTTTGGGATCAGGAAAACGCTTGCTGGAACTCCAATTAACAGGGAAATAAGGTTAGCCTTCATTATTTCTGAGGTCTTCCCCTGGCTTGTAAGCAAGGTAGCGGCACTCAAGGCTCCTATTGCACAAAATAGCTGACCAACGCTGACCAAAGATAGGAAGATGGGTGCCTGAGAGTACTTCTCCCCAAAAAGGGTGAAAACTAGGGGCCTAGAGGTGACTATGATCCCCATTGCAGCTGGCACGACGAAGATGGACGGGTACTTGACCGAAGCCCTAAAAGCCTTCCTAAGATTGTCCACCTCCTTCTCCCCATCAATCTTTGAGAATGCAGGGAAGAGAGCTGTAGTTATAGGGGAAGTGAGGAGGGTCATCGCTATGAGGAAGTTCGTCGCGGCCCCGTAGTTTCCTATGGCCTCAGGAGAGCAACTCCTGGACATTAGAAACCTGTAGAACTGATTGCCAAAGCCGCTAACTATCCTTCCGATTGCCAACGGGAAACCATAACCTAGAAGAAGGGCTAAAGTGCTTCTCATCGAATCCTGAGAGCCTCCTCCAATCTCACCATAAGCTCTCATGAAGAAAAAGACGCAAATAATCGCTGTCAGAAACCCAGAGATTCCATAACCCAAAACGGCCCCAAGGGCTCCATAACCCAATAAGACCAGGAGAGGGGATACGGTACTCTTTATCAAAGACCTAAGGATCATGACGACGCTGTTTTGGCCCATTTTCTCGAATCCGATGAGGGTTGACCAACCCATGTTGAATAAAGCCATAGAAAAAACCCATATGGCAGATATCTTGATGAGAGAAGCTACTTCAGGCTTTTTGAACACAAAGCCAGCGATCAAGTCAGAGGTAGCAAGTGTAAAGAGCGCGGAAAGAAGACCTGATAACATGGCAAAGCCCAAACCCGCTTTAAGGATGGGTCTTATCTTCTCTTCCTGGGACTTAGCTCTATAGAAGGAGATGTACCTTGTTATGGCTGAGTAAACCCCCCAATCCCTGAAAAGACCTATCATAGTGGCTGGGACCATTGCTATCGTGTATAAGCCGTAATCCTCAGGAGAAAGGAGTCTCGCGACCACTATGGTTCCAAGTGCCGAGATAACTGTGGATATGGCCATGCCTATGGATAGCTCTATCCCTCCTTTAGCCGATACCTTGGCGTACTCGATTAGTTCGCCCATGAAGACACCAAAACATGGTTCTAGAACTGCTGAATTCTTGCGTAGTGATGATAACTTATAAAAACGTTCCTCTTATGCAACTAGGCCAAGTTGAATGGCTTTCCGCGCAGTTTAATCTCATCAGGCAGTCTATCTTGGTTCTCGCGGAGGAAAGCTACGTCCTCCTTTGAATCCCTTAGCTCATCCGGGAGCATGTGAGGAATTTCATCGATTATTGGGAACCACCTTCCGCACTCTGGACATCTTAATACGCCCTTAACTATCTCTTTGGACAGGCATCGTTTGCATTCCTTTGCTAGATCTGTTGGATCAAATTCCTCTACATTCTTTCCGTGTAGGCCACAATATTTCTCGCAAACAGGCTTATTCTGCGCTTTTTCCTCACGGGGCTTCGCTTCTTCAAGGACTATTAGCTCCAAAGGGAAGTGCTTATCAATGGGGCATGCAAGGAGGTCCAAGAGCCTATATTTCATTTAGATCACCAAAAACGAAAATTCAATGCCATTGAGAACAAACTTTTCCTGCTTTCTTTAAAACACTATACATTATAGTCATTTTTGTACTCGTATTATTCTCTATTCTTACGTTCTAGAAGTCCTATTCACAATTTGTAATCAAGCTTGTAGCCTAACGATATAAGCCTTTTGGAAAAAGACCTAAATTCATCTTCAAGACTAAATTCCTCGAAAACCCTCTTTATGCCAGAAATTTCATCAAAGCCCCTATCGGTTGATGCAATTTCAGAGATATCAAGCCTCCTCATCACGCTAATGTTTATCAGGTCGCTTATCCCCAATGGATATTTACTGAAGTTTCTTGAAGCAATTTCCTCGTCCTCCAACGTTGGCTGAACTATTTGAAGGGATCCAAGCGCTCTTAGGCTCAATAGGAATTTTCTAAGCTCTCTAATCCTGTATCTTGAAAGCCAGATCAAAACTTCATCCTTAACTAGTGTAGTCGTGAAGGCCTTCATCCCAGCCCTAACTTTTTCCAAGATATATCCAGATATCGCAGCTTCGAGACTTAAACTGGTCTTATCCGCAGACATCCATTTCACGAAAATTGTTGAGTCGATAAACATCTATTTCACTCCTCTCTCGAGTTTATCCTCGATTTCCCTTACAACGGCTTCCTCAACCTCTCCTAACTTGACAGCTTCTCCTTTTGCTATCCCTGCTATCATGAGAACGGGGTCCTTTGGCAACTTTGATGGACGGATAACGAGTTTATCGCCCTCAACTTTCATTTCCATTTCATCTCCAACGTTTAAACCCCATCTTTCCCTAACTTCCTTTGGAATGGTTATCCTAAAGCCTGTTAACAACTTTATTCTGTATATATGTATCACCAATAATACATATTATGGATACACATTTAAACCTATCCATTAGCTTCATGAAAAAGGTCCAGTAAGACGTTTATCGAACTACTCTTGTTTCTGTATTCCCTCTAGCGAATTCCTACCTAGAATAAGATTACGATTTCTCAGTAAGTTCGATCTCATTGTTAAGCAGTTCGATGAATTTCTTTACGTTCCTTAACTTCTCCTGAGCCATTGCCTTCGTATCTTGGAAGTGCATAGTATCGCTTAGCATTTCTACGTCCCTTCTTAGGTGATCTAAGGCATGCTCTAGACCTTTTCTTTTATAACCTGCTCCCTGAAGGCACCTAGCTAGCCCTATGAGGCCAAGTGCATCAAGCTTGTCTGCGTCCCACAATATCTTCTCTTCTAGTGTTTCTAGACTTTCTGGCTTGTCTGTGTGGTGATTCCTTATAGCCCTTAGAACTACTTCCATCTTTGGGGTTGAAATGTCCGTTCGATTTAGAAGGTCTCTCGCAAACTTCTCAGACCTCTTAACGTGAATGTCTGGAGTCTCTCCTCTCTCAGAGTCATGAAGCAGGGCTGAAAGCCTGACTGCTTCTACATCAGCCCCATACTTAACTGCCAGCTTAGTGGCCAAGCCCAGGACCCTCTCAACGTGCTCCCAACCGTGAGAAGGATCCACATCCTTGAGCTTCTCCCTCACAATTCTCTCGACCTCTTTCTCTCTCAGATACCTGAGAACTATCTTAGGCAGATCCGTTATGCGGGCTTCCCTCGTCTGATCAGCGTACTCCCTTTTGTTTACTATAAGCGGTACGAGCATCTCCTCTAAAGTTATTCCCCCATGGCTTCCCTTAAGCTTTTGAGGCCCCAACTCATAGCCTCTAGCGGCGAAAACCAATAGATCTCCCGTTCTCGGGCTTGAAAGGCCAAATTCCTCAGATTCCCTTGCAT